>CALCQB010000268.1 GCA_937897535.1 uncultured Novosphingobium sp.
GCCCCAGCCCCTGGGCGCCCGCCCCGCCCTCGTCGCCTTCGCCGACGAGCTGGCCGCCGCGCAGAACTGGGACGCCGCCGCGCTGCGCGAACTGGAAGGCAAGGCGCGCCGGTTCGGGCTGAAGCTGGCGCGGATGATCCGGGCCAACAATGGCCGCGAGGCGATCACTGCCTGGGTCGAGCTGGAGCCACTGGACGAAGGTGGTTGCGCGATCCGGATCGCCTCGTGGCAGGCAGCGCAGCTCCCGCCCGAAGACACCGCCCTGATCGGCGAGCACCGCGCCGCAATCGACCGGACGCTGGCCGAACTGACCGCCCGGCTCGATGCCCGGCAATGTCTATTGGCAGTCGACAGCAACGCGATCGATCTGGCCGATCTCGCCCAGGCAATGCGCGAGGGGCTTGGCCAACCCTGGACCGACTTCGTGACGGTCGAAGGCGGCGGGCACCAGCAACCGATGCACTGGCGGCTGCTTGACGGAGCGAAGCTGACCATTGCCGGGTCCGAACGGAACTGGCGGGCCAATCTGCTGCCGCAACAGGCACCGGGCGCCGATCCCAGCGGGTTCGAACTTTGCCTGACCGCTGACGCGCCATTGCCGCAGTCCGAACCGCAGCCGGCCCCCGGTACGGTGATGCTGCCGAGCAACGGACCAGGCCTGGTCGGGCGGGATATCGCGCCGGTACTGCGTCAGCCGATTGCCCGGATCATCGCCAATGCCGAGACGATCCGGACCCGGATGGCCGGGCCGCTGGCCGAGGAATACAGCCAGTACGCCGCCGACATTGCCGCCGCAGGCCAGCACTTGCTGGCGCTGGTCGAAGATCTCGCCGATCTCGAAGTCGTCGAATCCGACGATTTCAACACCGCGCCGGACCGGATCGACCTGGCCGACGTGGCCCGCCGCGCCGCCGGAATTCTGGGGGTCCGCGCGCAGGAGCGCGGGATCACGATCGATCCGCCGAGGCTGGGCGAGCACTTGCCGGCGATCGCCGAATTCCGCCGGGTGCTGCAGATCCTGCTCAACCTGGTCGGCAACGCGATCCGCTATTCGCCAGAGAATTCACAGATATGGATCCGGCTCGAAGACGCCGGCGGCCGGGCGCGACTGATCGTCGCCGATCAGGGACCGGGCCTGTCGGAAAGCCAGCAAGCCAAGGTGTTCGAGAAGTTCGAACGCCTCGGCCGCAGCGGCGAAGACGGCGGATCGGGCCTTGGGCTCTACATCTCGCGGCGCCTGGCCCGCGCCATGGGCGGAGACCTGTCGGTTGAAAGCGCCCCCGGGCAGGGAGCGCGGTTCACTCTCGACGTGCCGGCCGATCTATTGGCCCTGTCGCCCACTACGGCGCAGCAGGACCAGCACGATCAGCCCGACGGCAGCTAGAATCGCGCCATTATAGGCCCACTTGCGGTCTGCCAGCATGAAGCTGTCGCTGGGCCACATGATCAGGCCAAGGCCCTGTCCGACCCATAGCAGCCCCATCAGGACGGCCAGACCGGCAACGATGCTCAGAATAATGCGAACGAACGCCATAGTTCAATCTCCCCCGCCGGGATCCTCGCAGGAACCCGGACAGGGAGATCATCGACGCTTTTTCAGCGCTTGTCGACGGCGGCGTAGCTGCGCTGGGTCGGGCCGGTGTAAAGCTGGCGCGGACGGCCGATTTTCTGGCCGGGATCGCTGATCATTTCGTTCCATTGTGCGACCCAGCCCACGGTCCGGGCCAGCGCGAACAGCACGGTGAACATCGTGGTCGGGAAGCCGATCGCCGAGAGAATGATCCCTGAGTAGAAATCGACGTTGGGGAACAGCTTCTTTTCGATGAAATAGGGGTCGTTGAGCGCCATTTCCTCGAGCTGCAGGGCAACTTCGAAGACCGGATCGGTCACCTTCAGCGCGGTCAGCACTTCGCGGACGGTCTTCTGCATCACCGTCGCGCGGGGATCGTAGTTCTTGTAGACCCGGTGCCCGAAACCCATCAGCCGGAACGGATCGTTCTTGTCCTTGGCGCGCTCGATGTAGTGCGGGATCTTGTCGGGTGTGCCGATTTCCTTGAGCATGTTGAGCGCGGCTTCGTTGGCCCCGCCATGCGCAGGACCCCACAGGCAGGCGATCCCCGCCGCGATGCAGGCAAACGGATTGGCCCCCGAAGATCCGGCCAGACGGACGGTCGAGGTCGAAGCGTTCTGCTCGTGATCGGCATGGAGGATGAAGATCCGGTCGAGGGCCTTCTCGACCACCGGATTGACCACATAGGGTTCGGCCGGAACGCCGAAGGTCATCCGCAGGAAGTTGCCGGTGTAGCTCAGCGAGTTGTCGGGATAGAGGAACGGCTGCCCGACCGAATACTTGTAGGCCATTGCGGCAATCGTCGGCATCTTGGCGATCAGCCGGTGGCTGGCGATCTTGCGCTGCATCGGATCGGCGATGTCGGTCGAATCGTGGTAGAACGCCGAAAGCGCGCCGACCACGCCGCACATGATCGCCATCGGGTGCGCATCGCGGCGGAAACCGCGATAGAAGGTCGAAAGCTGCTCGTGCAGCATCGTGTGACGGCTGATGGTGTAGCTGAAATCGTCGAGTTCGGACTTTGTCGGCAGTTCGCCATTGAGCAGCAGATAGCTGACTTCCATGAAGCTCGAATGCTCGGACAGGTCCTCGATCGAATAGCCGCGGTGGAGCAGCACGCCTTCGTCACCGTCGATATAGGTCAGCGCGCTTTCGCACGACGCGGTCGAGGTAAACCCGGGGTCGAAAGTGAACATCCCGGTCTGGGCATAGAGCTTGCGGATATCGACCACATCGGGGCCGACACTGCCCGAAATCACCGGATATTCGAAATCTCCCGCACCGACGGAGAATTTAGCCGTATTGCCCACCTTCACTACCTCCTCAAACCTTGCCTGCATCGGCCGAAGCCTGGGCACCGATCCGCGCCAGACTTTCTTCCCGGCCAAGCAGAACCAGAACGTCAAAAATACCCGGGGAAGTCGTTTGCCCGGTTAGCGCGGCCCTAAGGGGTTGTGCAAGCTTTCCGAGTCCAAGTCCGCGCTCTTCCGCCATCGCCTTCAGGCTGCCTTCGAGCGCGTCGAGCGACCATTCGGTGTCCGCGATCCGGTCCTGGATCGCACCCAGCAAGGCCCGCGCGTCATCGGTCAGCAGCGCCTGCGCCTTCTCCTCGATCGCCAGCGGACGCTGGGCAAACAGGAAGGCGGCACTTGCGGCCAGTTCATTCACATCCTTGGCCCGGACCTTGAGCACCGGCATCGCTCGCGTCAGCAAGTCCAGGTCAGCTTGACCCGGCAGCTTTGCGGCGACCAGTGCGGCAAGGCGCGCGTCATCGGCTTCGCGCAGATAGTGACCGTTGAGATTGAGCAGCTTGGCCAGATCGAACCGCGACGGACTCTTGCCGACATGGGCGATGTCGAACCACTCGACCGCCTGATCGCGGCTGATGATTTCCTCGTCGCCGTAGCCCCAACCAAGCCGCAGCAGGTAGTTGAACAGCGCCTCGGGCAGCACGCCCATCTCGTCGCGATAGGCGTCCACCCCCAGCGCGCCGTGGCGCTTGGACAGCTTCGCGCCGTCATGCCCATGGATCAGCGGGACATGCGCATAGGTCGGCTCGGGCCAGCCCATCGCGCGGATGATCGCGAGCTGGCGAAAGGCGTTGTTGAGATGATCGTCGCCGCGGATCACGTGGGTTACCCCCATGTCGTGATCGTCGACCACCACTGCGAGCATGTAAGTCGGCGTGCCGTCCGAACGGAGCAGGACGAAATCGTCGAGCTCGGCGTTCTGGACCGTGACCTGGCCCTGGACCAGGTCTTCGATCCCCGTCTCCCCGTCACGCGGGGCCTTGATCCGCACGACAAAGGGTTTGTCGTTGGGCCAGGCGCCGGGTTCGGCATCGCGCCATTCGCTGTCGAGCCGGAAGGTCCGGCGTTCGGCCTGCGCGGCAGTGCGCCGGGCGGTAAGCTCCTCGGGGGTCAGGTAGCAGCGATAGGCATGGCCCTCGGCCAGCAACTGGTGCGCGACGGCGGCGTGGCGCTCGGAGCGGGCGAACTGGAACGTGGCCGGTTCGTCGCCGCCAAGGCCGAGCCAGTTGAGCCCGTCGAAAATCGCCTCGATCGCGGGTTCGGTCGAACGGGCGCGGTCGGTATCCTCGATCCGCAGCAGATAGGTACCGCCGTGATGGCGCGCAAACAGCCAGTTGAACAGCGCGGTGCGGGCGCCGCCGATGTTGAGGTAACCGGTGGGCGAGGGGGCAAACCGCGTTACGACGCCGCGGGGCTCGCCCGTTGCCGTCATGACGCTATCGCTTGCCATCGATCGTCCCTTCCTGTTTCTTGTATTCATGGCCAGCGAAGCCCTGCCAAACGTGCCCATGGGCGGCGATGTGCCGGACAGCGCTGCACTGCAACATGGCCCTTGGCGCATGCGTGTCGACTTGTCCAGCGGGCTTGCGCAGGTCGAACAATTCCTCGCCAGGGCCGGGGTCGAACAGGGCCCGTGGGCCGTCGTGGCTTTCGCTGCCGGGATCGCGGCATGGTTCGTTTCGGGCAACACTTGGCAGTGGCTCGGCGTGATTGCTGGCGGGCTGGGATTGACGGCGGGCGCGCTGGCGCTGTTCCGGGCCGATGGCGCCTATCCCTATTCCCGGCGGGCGCTGGCAGTGGCGGGGATGGCGCTGGCGCTGGGCTGCGGCCTGGTCTGGGGCAAGGCCGAGCTGATCGGGGCCGAACCGGTGGCGCGGCCGATGGTGGTCATGCTCGACGCGGCCGTTTTGGCCCGTGAGGAACAGCCGGCCGACCACCGGGTCCGGTTGCTGCTCGCAACCCGCGAACCGGAAAGCGGGCGAGCGATCAAAGTCCGGGTCAACCTGGATCTCGATTCCGACAATCCGCTGATCGATGAGGGCGCGAAAGTGCGGCTGCGGGCCCGGCTGGTCCCTCCGGCCGCGCCGATGCTGCCCGGCGGCTATGACTTCGCCCGCAGCGCCTGGTTTTCAGGCATTTCCGCGACCGGTTCGGTGCTCGGACCGGTGACGGTGGTTTCGCCGGGCACGCGCAGTTCGATCCGCGATCTGCAGCGCAGCTTGTCGCGGCATGTCCGCGCCAGTCTGGCCGGATCGCCCGGGACGATCGCGGCGGCCTTTGCCAGCGGCGACCGCGGCGCGATTGAGGAGGCTGACGAGGAAGCGATGCGCGATGCCGGGCTGACGCATCTGCTGTCGGTCAGCGGGTTGCATGTCAGCGCGGTCGTGGCGGCGGCCTATTTCCTCGCACTGCGGCTGCTCGCACTGTTCCCATGGCTGGCCTTGCGGGTGCGGCTGCCGCTGCTGGCGGCGGGCGCCGGAGCGCTGGCCGGGATCGGCTATACCTTGCTGACCGGAGCCGAGGTCCCGACGATCCGTTCGTGCATCGGGGCGGTGCTGGTGCTGGCGGCGCTGGCGATCGGGCGCGAGCCGCTGTCGATGCGGATGGTCGCGATCGCCGCGCTGGTGGTCCTGCTGCTCTGGCCTGAGGCGCTGGTCGGACCGAGCTTTCAGATGAGCTTTGCCGCGGTGATCGCGATTGTCGCGCTGCATGGCTCTGCGCCGATGCGCGCGTTCAATGCGCCGCGGGAAGAGACCTGGTGGAGCAAGGGGTTTCGCCAGCTTGGTGGGCTGCTGCTGACCGGGGTGGTGATCGAGCTGGCGCTGATGCCGATCGGCCTGTTCCACTTTCACCGGGCCGGGGTCTATGGCGCGCTTGCCAACGTGATCGCGATCCCGCTGACCACGCTCGCTTCGATGCCGCTGATTGCGCTGGCCTTGCTGTTCGACGCTGTCGGGTTGGGCGGACCGTTCTG
>CALCQB010000269.1 GCA_937897535.1 uncultured Novosphingobium sp.
GGCATTGGCCAGGATCGAATAGGACAGCCGCTCGAAGAACGCCTCGCCGATCAGGCTGACCACCGGCACGCCCATCCAGAGCGCCTCGGTGGTGGTGGTGCCGCCGGTCAGCGGCAGGGTGGTCCCGCTCACCGCCATGATCTGGCCGCTGCCCGCCGTGCCGGTTTCGCCAAGGCCCGTCCCGGTAGAGTTGGTGAGGGTGCCGCTGGTCCGCAGGACCGCATTGTTGTGCAGGAACATGTTGGCGGTGCCGAACACCCCGCCGTTGAGGCCAGAAAGCGTGCCGCCCTCGATCGAGATGTTGCCGCTGAAAGTCGTGCTCGTACTTCCCAGTTGCAGGGTTCCCGCGCCAAGCTTGACCAGGCTGCCAGCACCGATGATCGGCGCGTTGATCCGCGCTATGGTGCCCGCATTGACGACGTTGAATTCCGTCTCCGTGGCGATCTGCACGCGCAGCCCGCCGAACGAACTGATCTCGAATTCGCCGCCACCGACCGCGGTCGTAATGTTGACGTGAGCTACACCTGTCCCTGAGGCGCCAGGATCGAAATCGAGCGTCGCGACGCCGCTGCCACTATCGGCCAGCGAGCCCTGGAACAGCACGTCGCGCGCGCCGGTGCTGGTGATGTTGAGCGTGCCGACCTTGACGGTGACGTTTTCGGTGAAGGTCGCGATCGTCGCGCCGGTGCCGCCGACGACGACGAAATCGGCTTGCGCGCCGGACCCATTCGGCACGCCGCCGGTCCAGTTGGCGCTATCGGTCCACAGTCCGCTGTCTACGTTGTTCCAGGTCGGCATTCGGTTTCTCCCGTCGGTTTCGCGGGGGCGCATGATTCCTGACCCGAAAACCGAGCCGGCGCGCTGCCGCGAGGATTGCGATTTAGTGTGTTGGTGATTTAATTCGCTGCGTCACCAACCGCTGAGACCCGAACTACCCAAAGGTTACGGGTGAAACTTGGCGTTTTGCGACAGAAAAGTTGTAGGGATTCGTCAATCTGCGCCCGGAAATTGGACGTTTTCGACGTAGTTGGATGTTTCGGACTCGGTTTGGCTAGAGCAGGAAGTCGGTTGCGGTCAGCACCTGCGCGCCGGCGCCGACCAGCAGCATTGCCATGTCGGCGGTGCCGTTGCCGTCGAGATCGACCTCGACCCTGAGGTCTGCGCCAAGATCGGTCCAGCGGACCTGGGCGATGCCGTTGTTGGCGAAAGTTGAAGTGCCGATGTAGGTCAGCGCCTGGCGTCCGGCGACCGCCGGGTTGGCGTCCAGGATCCGGAAATCCAGCTTGTCAGTCAGATGGACGAAATCGAGGATCTGGTCGGCATTGGCGCCGGTCCCGGCATCGCTGGCGAACAGGTAGCGAAACTGGTCGGCCCCCGCGCCGCCGGTCAGCTGGTCGGCCCCGCCCAGGCCCATCAGCTTGTCGTTACCGTTGCCGCCACTGATCGCATCGGCGAGGTTGCCGCCGCGGATCTGGTCGGCGCTGTCACCGCCGCCGACGTTGAGGGTCACGCCCAGCGCCGACTTGATCACGTCGATCCCGGTGCTGCCGCTGACCGCGAGCGTGATGTCGGCCCCCACTGCCGTGGTCATCCCGGTAGCGAATACCGTATCGCCCGGGCTCATGCTGACCAGGATCGTACCGGTTCCGCTCAGCACCGAATTGACCGCGAGGCCAGTGGCGAATTCGGCTGCGCTGAGCAGCAGGATTCCGCCGCTCTGGATGTTGACCGCCTCGATGCTGGCGAGCGAGCCGATCGAAACGGTTCCGCCGCCGCTGATCCGCAGGGTATCGGTATCCGCCCCGCCATCGACGAACGAACCGTCGTTGGTGGCACCCAGCGCGATCAGATCGTTGCCGCTGCCGCCGTTGAAGGTGTCGATCCCGCCCATGCCCGACAGCGTATCGTTGCCCGCGCCGCCGTTGAAGGTCTCGCGCTGGACCGAGCCGATGATCAGGTTGTTGTTGGCGCTGCCGTTGTAGGTAATCGTGTCGGTCCCGGCGGTCCATGCGCTCCAGTTGATGGTGGAGAAGTTGTATTCGTTGAGCACGTTTACCACGATGCTATCGGCCCCCGCAGTCCCGGAGATGAAGGCATCGACGTGGGAAATTGCGATGGTCGAGACATCGTTGATGATCACATTGAGCGTGCCGTTCGATGATTGAAGGTCGGCGAAATCGGCGACATTTCCGATCAGCGTCAGGTTGCTGATCGTGGTCACGAAGCCGTTGGTGTCGAGGTGGCGGACTTGCGTCGTCCCGGTGCCTGCGAAGTTGAACAGGTTCGCGCCGCTGTAGGCGTTTCCGATCGTGGTGAAGTTGACGACAAAGCTCGACTGGACCGGATTGTGGAATATCGCCGAAAATGATGCCGTCAGGCTTCCTAAAGCCAGGGCGCCCTGGCTGAGGTGATGCAGCGCGCCGGTCAAGGTCATCGATCCGGTCGGTATGCCGATCTTCGCCGCGCCTTGTGTCCCGGTTGCCCCGCTGAGCGTCAGGAAGGCGTTGTCGATGGTGCCTGCCCCCACAAACTGGGCATTGTTCGAGATCACGATGTTGCCGGTCCCGAGCGATGAGTCGCTCGACACCACGACACTGCCGCCCTGGATCTCGAACCCACCGGTAAAGGTCTTGGCGTCGTTGAGCTCTAGCCTGCCATCGCCGATCTTGATGATCTTGCCGGGCCCCGCCACGGCCAGATCCATGATCACGTTGCTCGTCGCGCCGACCGTGTTGACCAGCAGATTGCTGGCCAGTGTCATTCGCAGGCCGCCGATTGGCAGGAACCGGATCGGGTCGGAACCGCTCGGCTGCGAAACGGTCAGCACGGCGGCGTTGGCACCATTGTCGAAGATCAGGTCGGCGATCCCGGTGCCGCTGTCGAAGAACGAGCCGCGCACGTCGATCCCGCCGGTCCCGGTCATCGTGAAGGTCATCTGCCCGACCGTAATATCCGCTGCTTCGTCGATATAGACGGCGTAGCCCTGGCCTTGGTTGAAGCCGATCGAGCCGAAGTTGGCGATCGATCCTGCCGTTGTCGGGGTTCCGCCGGACCAGTGCGCCGGATTGGTCCATTCACCGTCGTAATCGAAGCTGACGTCGATCCAGTTCGACATGATCAGGCCCTCCGCGCACAGGTTGGGGCGCTGATCTCGGCGCGCGGCAAGCGGTGCGCGATCGGGTTCGGCAAGGGCAGGTTGGCCATGATCATGTCCTCCGTTGGCAAGATGCCAGGCGCGACCGAAGGATCAGTGACTTGGGCGGCAAGCTAACAGATCGGGACCCCGAGTCCAGTCGCCTTGCGGTGGACCGTCAGAACAGGAAGTCCGCCGCGCCAAGCACTTGCGCGCCCGCACCGACCAGCAGCATCTGCATGTCGGCCACCCCGTTGCCGTCGAGATCGACATCGACCCGAAGGTCTGCGCCGAGGTCGGAGTAGCGGACCTGGGCAAGGCCGTTGACCGTAAAGGCCGCAGTGCCGATGAACGACAGCGCCTGGCGCCCAGCGGCGATAGGGTCGGCGTCCATGGTCCGGAAGTC
The DNA here is from genome assembly GCA_937897535.1 of uncultured Novosphingobium sp. Classification (GTDB taxonomy): domain Bacteria; phylum Pseudomonadota; class Alphaproteobacteria; order Sphingomonadales; family Sphingomonadaceae; genus Novosphingobium. The sequence continues at coordinate 3,540 of CALCQB010000269.1, forward strand.
GAGTTTGTCGAGGCCGGTTACAAAGTCGAGGATCTGGTCGGCCGCTGCTCCGGTGCCGCTGTCAGTGGTGAACAGATAGCGGAACTGGTCGGCACCGGTCCCGCCGGTCAGCAGGTCCGCTCCGCCCAGGCCCATGATCTTGTCATTGCCGGCCCCGCCGTTGATCGTATCGACCAGATTGCCGCCACGGATCTGGTCGGTGTCGCCATTGCCGAAGATCGTATTGGTAACCCCGAGAGCCGCCTTGATTACTTCGATCCCGGTATTGCCGACGATGGTGAAGTTGATTGCTGATCCGCCGGCTGCGGTCATCCCCGAGGCAAAGAACAGCGCACCTTCCGACATGCTGACCGTCACGCTACCGGTCCCGCCCAACACGCTGTCGGTCGCAAAGCCGCCAGCGAACTGGTCACTGGTCAGGGCCAGCGAGGCTCCGCCGACCAGGCTGAGCGCCTCAAGCCCGGCGATCGAGCCGAGCGAGATCGCACCGCCGATCGTCAGGATATCGGTATCGGCGCCGCCATCGATAAACGATCCGGCATTGGCGGCGATCAACGTGATACTATCGTTGCCGTTGCCACCATTGATCGTATCGATCCCGCCGTTCCCGATCAGCGAGTCTGCGCCGTCAAAGCCGTTGATCGTATCACTCCCGGTCGAACCGGTCAGCGAATTGCCATTGGCGTTACCGGTGAGCGTGATCGTGTCGATCCCGGCGGTCCAGTTCGCCAAGGTGAGCGATGCCAGCGAGAACCCGCTGGTAACGTTGACGGTGAAGCTGTCGACCCCGGCGGTGCCCTCGATCGTGCCGGTCTGGGCGTTGACCCCGACTGCGGCGTCGTTGACCGTGACGTTGAGCACCCCGGTCGACGTCCGGATCGTGCCAGCATCGAAATCGAGATTGCTGATCGTGGTGGCAAAGCCGTTGGTATCGAGAATTCCGCCATTGGTGAACTCGGTCAGCCCGCTGCCGGCATGGCTGAACAGGTTGGCGGCGTTGAAGGCATCATCAATCCGCACGGTGCCGCCCGCGATCCGGAAGCTCGATGTGGTAAGGTTTTCGCCAATGCTGGAGAAGCTGACGACAATCGTGCCGGTATCGGTCGCGCTGCCGAAGTTGATCGTGCCTTGCGAAACGTGGTTGAGCGCCCCGGTCAGGGTCATGGTGGTAGCGGCGGCGGCCAGGAACTGCCCGGATCCGGCGGTTCCGGTGTTGGCGGCAATGGTGGTGAAGGTCTGGTTGATCGTGCCGACCGAACGGAACCCGGCATTGTTGGCCATCGAGATTTGCCCGGTGCCAAGCGCGGCATCGCCGCTCGCCTGGAGAATTCCGCCCTGCAAGGCCATGCCGCCGGTGAACGAATTGGTGGCATTGAGTTGCAGCGTGCCCTCGCCGGTCTTGAACAGCTTGCCGGTGCCAGAGATCGGAACGCTCAGCAGCGCCAGCCCGCCAAGGTTGACGACGTTGAAGTTGGTGTCGGTCGCCAGATGCACAACCAGTCCGCTGACGCTCGAGATCTGGAAATCGCCGGTCGCGGCGGAGTTGTCGATCGTCACCTGCGCGCTGCTGGCCCCGCCATTGAAGATCAGCAGACCGTCGCCGGTGCCGCCATCGCTGAGCGAGCCCTTGACCACCAGGTTCGAAGTTCCGGTCAGGGTGATGTTCATGGTGCTGAGCGTGATGGTCGAGAAGTCGGGAATCCCGACCAGGATGCTGCCGCCATTGAGCCCGAAGTTGAAGGTTGCGTCAGCACCGACGCCGCTGGGGACGCCGCCCGACCAGTTGGCGGGATCGGTCCAGGTTCCATTGCCCGCGGCGGTCCAGGTTGACATCACGCTTCTCCAACGATGGTCGTTCCAGGTCTGTTACCGAGCGCGCGGGCCATCGGCGCAACGACTCGGTCACTTAACAATGTAACACTACTTTAATTTAGCTCCAACCACATTGCCATGGCCTGCTCGATCAGTTTGAGACTGGCTTGCGGATCGACCAGTTCCCTGCGCTGCAGAGCAAAGTTCGTCTCGTTGAGCATTCCAAGCACCAGCGTGGAAATCCGGGCGAAATCGGCATCAGTCTTGCCATGCTCGGCTGCGATTGCCCGCAAGCCGTACTCGATCGAAGTGCGGCCCATCCCTGAATCGATCCGGCCCCACTCGGTTTCACCCAGCACGGCGCGACCTTCGGCCAGCACAATCCGGGCATAGGCCGGATCGCGCGCCAGCCGCAGTGAAGCGGCAAACCCGCGGCGCATGGCGTCGAGCGCCGTGCCGCCGCCATTACCCATCGCGGCGATCCGGACATTGCGATCGTAGCTGCGCTGCAAATCGCCGAGAATCTCGCCGAACAGCGCCTTCTTGTCCTTGAAGTGATTGAACAAAGCGCCTTCTGTGACGCCAGCCTGCTTGGCGATCAGCGCGGTTGGCGTGCCCGCAAATCCGCGCTTGGCAAACAGCACCTGCGCCGCCGCCATGATGCGGAGCCGGGTCTCGGTGGCTTCGGCGCGACTTTTTCTGGCCATGTTTCAGTTTAGCAAGTTACACTTTTTAAACAAGCGCAACTTGGAGTGTTCGGGCGAACCTAGCCGGGCCGGCCCGATCGGTCGCGGCGCCGCCGCAGCCACAGAATCGACCAGTCGCCGCTGACCTTGCGTTCGGCGATCCGCAGCCCGGTCCGGCGGCATGAGCGGCGAACCTGGGCCTCCTGACTTTCGAGCAGACCCGCCAGCAGCAGGTTTCCGCCAGGAACCAGCGACCCGGCGAAATGCGGAGCCAGATCGATCAGCGGACCGGCCAGGATATTGGCGATGATCAGATCGTAAGGCCCGCGCGCGGCGAGCAGCGGGTGCTCCATCCCGTCAGCGACCAGCATGGTCAGCTCGCCCGGCCGGGCGCCGATCGGCACCGCGTTGGCGGCGGCATTTTCGACCACCACGTCGACGCAGACCGCGTCGATATCGCTCGCAGTGGCCAGTGCGCGCGGCCACAGGTGCAACGCCGCGAAGGCGAGCAGGCCGGTGCCGGTGCCGATATCGGCGCAGTTGCGCACCACCAGTCCGCGCGCCTTCATTTCACCCAGCATTTCGAGACAGCCGGCGGTGGTCGCGTGCTGGCCGGTACCAAAGGCCTGGCTGGCCGGGATGACATAGTCCCGCACACCGGGCTGCGCGAGGGGCGGATGCTCCGGCGTGTGGACGTAGAACCTTCCGGCCCGGATCGGCTCCAGCCCCTGCTGGCTGTGCGTCAGCCAATCGATTTCGGGCAGCTTCTCGGCAAACAGTGGCGGCGCCTTGCCGGGAAACAGCCCAGCTACTGCCGCCCGGTCCTGCTGGCCCGGCTTGCGCGGCAGCCAGGCCTCGAGTTGCCATTCCTCCGAACGATCCTCGGCGATCTCGCTGCCCGACAGGACGATCTCCGGATCCCAGTCGAGCGCATCCTCGTGCGCCAGCAAGGCAGCCTCGATCACCCCACGCGGGGCGAGCGCGATCAGTTTCCAGCTCACTTGCCTGCCTGCTCCTGCGCGATCCGGTCGTCGAGCCGCTTCGTCATGGTCTTCGCGTAGCGCATGCAACCACTCGGATCGATCAGCCCGGAACCGAGAATGCGCTGGCGCATGCTGCTCGATCCGGGATGCGGCGTGATCAGGATGTCGCAGTCGAGGTCGGCCAGCTGGATCAGCGCCGTGCGGAACGCGGCGACGTATTCGGGATGGTCCGAATAACGGTAGCCGTCAGCGCTGATCGGGTTGAAGCTGTCGGCATAGACGATCGACAGGCACTTGCCCTTGTCGCAGCTCTGCCAGCTCCAGCTCATCGCGCCGGGTGTGTGGCCCGGGCTGGGCAGCGGGCGAAATACCGTGCGGGCGGCGAGCGCAGTGGTGCCGGCATCGACCGGATAGACCTTGCCCACCCCCGCGAAACGCGGCAGCCGTCCGTACTGCGGATCGTCGCGGGCGGGCTCTCCGCTGCGCATCACCGGCACCGCCGCGGGCGAAGTGGCCAGCGCCGCGCCAGAGCGCTTCTGCAGCAGCGCCATCCCGCCGACGTGGTCGAAATGCTCGTGGCTCATCAGCAACAACTTGACGTCGCCGATCCAGAAGCCGGCGCGCGCGACATTGCCGAGCACAACCGCCGCGCCTTGCTCGGTCCCGCTGTCGATCAGCACGTGCCCGGCATCGGAAGTAACGAGGATCGCGGTGATCCCGCAGGTGCCGACATACCAGGTGTTGCCGTGGATCCGGAACGGCGGGCCGGGCTTGTCCCACCCGTCGTCGTCGGCGCATTGCCGCGCCCAGTCCGCCGCAGGGAGGGGTTTTGGGGCGACCGGCTGCAGCGCCGGCGGGCGGGCCGCAGCGCCGAGCGAGAGCAGGGCGAGGGCACAGATCGCATATCTACCGGACATAACTCGCTCCGTTGGCATCGAGCACCGCTCCGGTCATGCTTTCGGGCGCATCGAGCGCGCAGAACACTGCCATGCTGGCGATCTCCTCTGGCGTGGCGACCCGGCCCAGCGGGATATCAGCGAGCAGCGCCGCGCCGCCCCGGCTGGCGAGGTAGTCGCCCGCCATCGCGGTGTCGGTGAAGCCGGGGCAGATCGCATAGCTCATCACGCCCTGGCCGGCGTAGTGCCGGGCGATGGTCTTGTGCAGGCCGATCATCCCGGCCTTGGCCGCGGCATAGTGCCAGTGCTCGGGCGAATCCCCGCGATAGGCCGCGCGGCTGGCGATGTGGACGATCCGCCCCGGCTGCCCGCCTTCGAGCCAGTGCCGGACCGCATAGCGCGACAGCTCGGCAGCGGCGGTCAGGTTGATCCGCAGGGTGTCTTCCCAGTTGTCGAGCCATTCGATGTCGCTGAGGCCGATCGGATTGGCCGCGAACTTGCCGGCATTGTTGACCAGCAGGTCGATCCGCCCGCCGGCGCGGGCCAGCGCCGCGTCCCAGATCTGCGACGGGGCAGTCGGATCGGTCAGGTCGGCGGCAATCGTCTCGGCATCGACCGCGCGGGTGGCATGGCCGATCACCCGGACGCCGCGTAGGCGCAGCGCCGCCGCGATCGCCGCGCCAATTCCGCGCGAGGAGCCGGTAACAAGGGCGGT
>CALCQB010000270.1 GCA_937897535.1 uncultured Novosphingobium sp.
AGAAGGCTTCCAGTTCGGCGACGCTCATCACCGGCGTCACGCTCAGTAACCCATCAGGCTCAGCACTTCCTTGCGGCTGCTCTGGTTTTCCAGAAAGCAGCCCATCATCCGGCTGGTGACCATGCCGACCCCGGGGGTCTTGACCCCGCGCCCGGTCATGCAGCCATGCTGGGCCTCGATCACCACCGCGACCCCCTGGGGATGGAGGTTGTCCCAGATGCATTGCGCCACTTCGGCGGTCAGCCGTTCCTGGATCTGCAACCGCCGGGCAAAGCCGTGCAGCACCCGCGCCAGCTTGGATATCCCGACCACCTTGTCGCGCGGCATATAGGCGATCGCCGCCTTGCCGGTGATCGGGGCCATGTGGTGTTCGCAGTGCGACTGGAACGGAATGTCCTTCAGCAGGACCAGCTCGTCATAGCCGCCGACTTCCTCGAACTGGCGCGAGAGGTGATAGGCCGGGTCCTCGGCATTGCCCTCGCAATATTCCTTCCACGCCCGCGCCACCCGCGCCGGGGTGTCGATCAGGCCCTCGCGACTTGGATCATCGCCCGACCAGCGGATCAGCGTCCGGATCGCCGCTTGCACATCATCGGGAACCGGCAGCTTGGCCAGTGGGCCTTCATCACCGCCATCATGCGCACAGGACATCAACTCTCTCCTCAACCCGGCCGGCGCAGAAACCCGCCGCGGCGAAACAATCCGCGCCTTGCGCTGAACGGCTCGAACAACTGCTCGGGCCGTTCGGGATCGAACAAGGCATTGTCGGCGACCGCCTTCTCTGCATCGGTCAGCGGACGCAAGACAAAAGGATCGAGCCGCTTGCCGGTGCGCGGGGCATTCTCGATCAATTCGATCATCGAACCGTGCCGCGCCAGTTCCGCCTCGACTTCTTCGCGCAGCATCCCGGTATGTTCGGCCAGCAGCGTGATCCGCAGCCGCTCGATCGGCGCGCGGGCGTGATCATTGCCGGGACGCGCGGCGTCGATGAACATGTCGCACTCGCTGTCGAGCCCCATCGAGCGGTTGTTCATGTTGGCCGAGCCGATCCGGACGATTTCGTCGTCGACGATCATCGTCTTGGAATGGACATAGATCGGCGTGCCTGCCGCGTTGCGGGGGATGAAGATCCGGAAGCGCTGGCGGTGGTCGCGGTGGCCGACGGCATGGCACAGCCGCACCCGCGCGCCGTCCATCGCGGTCTGCTCGAGCCAGCCTTCGGCGCTTTCGGGGTTGATCAGGACGATCTCGGGCGGGTTGGGTTCAGCTACTTTCTCGGCAATCGCCTCGGCCACCGCGCGCGAAGCGAAGTACTGGCTTTCGGCATAAATGAACCGCCTGGCGCGGCGGATATGCTCGACGAACAGCGCCTCAATCTCGCGAATCTCTTCGAGCTCGCGCCAGGCCGAGCGGGTCCGTGCGATCCCCACTTCGACATCGGTGAATTCGGCCTTGAGCGTCTCGGGCCAGGCCGTTTCCGCTTGCGCCGCACAGGGCAGCAGCGGAGTGCCGCCGGCCGTGACCCAGCGGTCCCGGCCCAGATCCCCCAGCGCAGCCGCAGCCTCGCCTTCGACCAGCATGGTCAGATCGTGCCACGGTCCGTACAATCTGGTGCCATAGGGATGGCGGCGGCGTGGATCGTCCTCGATATGCTCGGGCGTGTCCCAGCGGTCGCTGGTCATGTCGATCCCGCCGCAGACGGCGAAGCTGTCATCGATCACGATGATCTTCTGGTGATGGCTGCAACCCAGCGGGTGCGCCGAATCGAACTTGAAGTCGATCCCCGGCATCAGGAACCAGCGGATCAGGTCGAGGATCATCGAGCCGCGGAAGATGAATTTGAGCGCACCGAAATTCCATTTCAGCACCCGGACCTGCAGCCCCGGTGTCCGCCCGACCAGCCAGATCACGAAGGCCCCCAGCCGGGCCGGTTGCACATCGCGATCGGGCAGGTTGTAGAACTTGCGCCCCGGCCCCAGCCGCACCCGGGTATCGAAATCCCAGCCGATCATGTGGATCCGCTGCCGCGCCCGCAGCATCGCCTGCTGCATCAAGGTGAAATAGGCCGCCGCGTCGATCACCACATGGGCGCGGCTCGCTCTGGCGAAGCGCCAGACCGAAGGCGATGCTGCGATGTCCGATTCCGAAGCCATTGCCATGCCTTATCGGCAACCCGGCGCCGCGTCATCCGGCAATCCCCGGTTGTCGCGACGCCATGTGTCGCACCTGTGTGTCACAGTTGCGCGATCCGCCATCGCCCCGGAACCGGTGAGTTACGGGACTGCAATTGCCTATGTGGGGAAAATGGTGCGCCCGGAACGATTCGAACGTCCGACCCTCAGATTCGTAGTCTGATGCTCTATCCAGCTGAGCTACGGGCGCGTTGGAGAGGCGCACATAGGGGGGCGTCGCGGGCTTGGCAACCCGCTAAATTGACCTTTTCAGGTGTTCGATCAATGCCCGCGCCAGCGGCACATCGAGCGGCGGCATGGCTAGCTCGGGGATCACCTCCGGCTCGAACCAGGCGATCGCCTCACCATCAAGGCATTGCGGCGTCCCGCACCACGCGCGGCAGGTGTAAAGCAGGATGACATAGGGCTGGCCCGGCAGCGCCGCGAAACTGAGCGGTTCAAGATTCAAGGGATCGAGGCCAAGGCAAAGCTCTTCCCTAATCTCGCGGCACAGCGATTCTTCCAACGATTCCCCAGCCTCAACCTTGCCGCCGGGAAACTCCCACAATCCGCCATGCTCGGCCCCGCGGCGGCGCTGCTGCATCAATACACGGCCATCTGCGGCGATCAGCGCCACGGCAACCACAGGAATTGTTGTCGGAATTTTTTTCACTTCGCGCCGAGTCTTAAACGAATTCTTAGTGACGATCTCTCTATTTCCTTTCCATTCGGCCTTGGGCGGGAAGAACGACGCATGAAGACCATTATCAAAAAGCTGTTCCGCGACGACGCAGGGGCGACCGCCGTGGAATACGGCCTGATCCTTGCGCTCATCGTGCTTGCCATGCTGACCGCGCTGCAGAGCTTCGCCTCTGGCAGCATCGCCATGTGGGACAATGTTTCGAGCAAAACCGCAGACGCAATTGGTGGTGCGGCAAGTTAAACATTTCGCAAGAATTTCCCCTTAGTCCGGCAATTGCTCAATCCGGGTGACAGGGAAAGAGCCGGGTAAATTGACTGCTAACAGGAGACTAATCATGAAGTTCATCAACAAGCTGTTCCGTAACGAAGCTGGTGCGACCGCTATCGAATATGGCCTGATCGCTGCTCTGATCGCCGTTGCTGCGATCACTGCCATGCAGGGCCTGGGTGGCGAACTGCAGACCACCTTCAACACGACCTCGTCGGCCATGCAGGGCGCCAACGCCTAATCGCAGCCGCAAGGTTTCGAACAAGAGAGGGCGGCAGGGAAACCTGCCGCCCTTTCCGTTTGCCAGAAACCCGCGTGGATCAGTAGGTTACCAGCTTGACCCGCTGCCCGACGGCGATCCGGGCATCGGCCTTGAGCCCGTTGAGCACCAGGAACCGGTCGAGCGGCGCGTCGGTATAGGCCATCTTGGCCGCCAGCGACTGGACAGTGTCGCCTTTCTTGGCAGTCACCACCACCAGCTTGCGCGGACGGATTGCTGCTGCTTCGGCCGCGCTGATCCGCCGCATCGAAGCGTACATCGGCTCGAACACCGCGGCCTGGCCGGCCTGGGCGATGGTCATGAAGTGCAGCGCGTTGCTGGTTCCCATCGCATAGGCGAACACCGTCACATCGACCGAGCTGCTGCCCTGAGCCACCCGGGCGACCGAATAGGCCGCCGGAATGCCGTTAACAGTGGTCCGCTGCACGGCTCCCGGAGTGATTGCCACCTTGTTGTCCGCTGCCAATTTGGCGAAGACCGCGCGGACATAGGCATCGAGATCGCCGGTGAACGCGGCTGCGGTCAATTGACCCTTGCCCGATTGCCCGCTGATCGCGACCGCCTGGGTACCGTTGACCAGAAAAAAGCCGTTGGGTGCTTCGAAAGCGAACTTGTCGACCGGGTGGATGAACTTGCGCCCCTCGACCACGCCTTCCTTGGGATCGTCGCCATAGGTCAGACCGCTGATTCGGGTCAGGAAGGTGTCGCGATTGGTTATGCCTCTGGCGTTGGTGCCCGCCAGCGCCAGCGTGGTTGAAACGCGTGCGGCCGGATCGGGGTGAGTCGAGGCCCATTCCGGCACCCGGTTTTCCGGTGCGCCCATCAGCCGGGTCGAGAGGCTGTTCTGCGCGGCCAGGCTGGCCAGCACGGTCGACATCGCGCGCGGATCGTACCCGGCGCGGCGCAGGTATTCGATCCCGAGCTTGTCGGCCTCATTTTCCTGGCTACGCGAAAACTTCAGCGTCAGGATCTGCGAGCCCTGCAGGAACCCCTGTTGCAGCAACTGGCCGACCTGGCTGTTACCAAGGAAGACACTCGAAAGCACTGCCCCCAGAACACCGATAACCTGGTTGCGGGTCGCCGCGCTTTGCCGCTTGGACGAATGGCGGGCGGCGACATGGCCGACTTCATGGCCCAGCACCCCGGCCAGTTCGGCCTCGTTGTTCATCAGCGAAACCAGCTGGCGGGTGGTGTAAATGTATCCGCCGGGGATCGCGAAGGCGTTGTCGACCGACGAATTGAGCAAGGTGACGGTGAAATCGCCTTGCGCGTTCGACAGGCCAGATTGCACCGCAATCTTCTTGCCGACCGATTCGACATAGAGCGCCTGCGGCCCGCTCACCGCACCGCCGAATTCGGCCAGCAGTTGCGGATGGGCCTTGGCGCCTTCCTGCTTGTCCTTGGCGCTGATCGCCTGGACCGTGGAGGTGGTGCCCTGAGCGCTGGCTGGTGCGCTTTGCCCGCCTGCGCCAAGCGGCAGGATCAGTGCCCCGCCCAGCAGGTAAGTGAGCACACGCTTTGAATTTGTCTTGGCGACCATGAAACAGCACCCTCTGCAACATTTTCCGATGGTTAACTACGTAACCCCCGGCGAAACGCTTGAACAGCGCAAAGGTTTCGCCGGTTCAGCCCTCGCCGATCCGCAGGAACCGTTCTTCGCGTAGCGCCCGCAGCTTGTCCGGCGAGAGTTTCCCAAGCTTATCCAGCTCTTCGCCGATCGCGGCGGCCAGCCCCTGGGTGGCGAGCTGCGGGTCGCGGTGCGCGCCGCCGACCGGTTCCTTGACGATCCGGTCGATCACGCCCAGCGCCAGCAGATCCTGCGCGGTGACCTTCATCGCTTCGGCTGCTTCAGCCGCGCGTTCGTTGGTGCGCCACAGGATCGAGGCGCAGCCTTCCGGGCTGATCACCGAGTAAACCGCATGTTCGAACATCAGCACCCGTTCGGCGCTGGCGAGCGCGACCGCCCCGCCCGAGCCGCCCTCGCCCACGATCACCGCGACCATCGGCACCGGCAAGGCCAGGCAGGCCTCGGTCGAGCGGGCGATCGCCTCGGCCTGGCCGCGCTCTTCCGCTTCGATCCCGGGGAATGCGCCAGAGGTATCGACCAGCGTCACAACCGGCAGGCCGAACCGCCCGGCCATATCCATCAAGCGGATCGCCTTGCGATAGCCCTCGGGCTTGCCCATCCCGAAGTTGTGCTTGATCCGGCTTTGGGTGTCATTGCCCTTTTCGTGCCCGATCAGTATCACCCGGCGCTCACCGAGTTTCGCAAATCCACCGATGATCGCCTGGTCATCGCCAAAATAGCGATCGCCGCCCAAAGGCATGAAATCGGTAAACATCTGCGCGACATAGTCGGTGAAATGCGGGCGCATCGGGTGGCGCGCGACCTGGGTCTTTTGCCACGGGGTCAGCGCCTTGTAGGTCGCCGCCAGCAAGTCCGCGCTCTTGGCTTCGAGGCGGCGGATTTCGGCGGAGATATCGACATCGCCCTGCGCTGCAGTCTGGCGCAGCTCGGCAATCCGGGCTTCGAGCGCGGCAACGGGCTTTTCGAACTCTAGGTAGGAAATCATCGCGATGCGCTAGCCTTCTGCGCGGCGGACGGCAAGGGGATGCCGCGCATTGACCAGCGCAACCAGCCGGGCCGCATCGACATGGGTATAGATCTGGGTGGTGGCGATATCGGCATGGCCGAGCAGGGTCTGCAACACCCGCAGGTCCGCCCCGCCCTCCAGCAGATGCGTCGCGAAAGCATGGCGCAGCACGTGCGGACTGACTTTCTCCGGATCGATTCCGGCCCGCGCCGCCAGCGCGCGCAACAGCTGAAACAGGCGGATCCGGGTGATATGACCTTGCCGCGAATTCGACGGGAACAGCGCCTTGCCTTGATCGGCACGCAGACCCAGCCAGCGCGACAGCGCGTGGCGCGCGCGGGTGCTGACCGGAACCATCCTCTGCTGTCCGCCCTTGCCGGTGACGGTCAGAAACGGGGCATCGCGCGGCACGGCCCCCAGCGGCAGCGATACCAGTTCGGTCGCGCGCAGGCCCGAGCCATAAAGCAGTTCGAGCAGCGCCAGCATCCGCACCGCCTCGGGCTTGTCGCCGCAGGCCTCATCCTCGGCGCGGGCCAGCAGTGCCTCAACCTCGGCGTGGCTGAGCAGGCGCGGCAGCGGGCGACGCGCGCGCGGGCGCGGCAAGGCCGGTGACGGATCGTCCTTGCGCCAGCCTTCATCGATCAGGAAGCCATAGAACTGCCGCAGCGCCGAGCATTTGCGCGCCAGGCTCGACGGGGCCAATCCGGCCCAGGCCGCGCCGAGTGAGGCCAGCGCCGGCCCATCCGCCGTGACCAGATCGCCGATCGCTTCCTCCGCGCCGTCCAGATCGCGGCGATAGGCCATCAGGGTGTTGGCCGCCGCGCCGCGCTCGGCCGCGAGCATCGCCAGGAAGAACTCGATCGCGGCCGAGATCGTCAGCCCCGCGCCACCGCCTCGGCCGCGATCATCCGGGCTTCGGCATCAAGGCCGACCCGGTTGAGTGCCGAAACGATGTGGTAGAGGTGCAGCGGGGTCATCTTGTCCCAGCCGTTGCCCTGCATCCCGACCCCGGCCAGCAGCGACACCAGCGCTGCATTGTTGGCGTCCGCCGCCTGTTCGATCAGCCGGGTCCAGTTGGTCTGGCGGCCTAGGTCAAGCTCGAGCTCGAGCTTGTCGGCGAAGTCCTTCGCCGTGGCATCGTCGACCCGCCGCAGGCCATAGAGCCCGGCGAGCAGGAACCCGCTCTTGCGATAGGATTCGCTGGGATCGTCGCTGTAAAAGCTGTTCAGCGCGCCGCCGTCGACCGGTTGCGACCGGTCCGCCGCCGCCAGCGCCAGCATCCCCCAGGCCAGCGATCCGGTATCGGCCTGCGGGGCCCAAGCCAGTGCATTGCGATCAAGCCCGGCGGCCAGCATCGCCGCGATCAGTTCCGGCGCATCGCTGGAAAACTCGCTTGAAACCGGCATCCGCGCGGCGGCATAGGCAGTCAGCACCTGGCGTGAATAGCGCGCCTCGGCATCGGGGGCGCTGTCCCACAGGGTGCGGATCGCCGCCATCCGTGCGGCCGGGCTGGCCCCGACGTAAGCATTGCGCAAGCTGTCCGCCGCGGTTGACCAATCGCCCTCGATATCGTCCTGGGCATAGATCTGGCTGTAGAGATCGACCATCGCCGTGCTGGACAAGATCCCGGCTGCGGCCGCTCTGTCGGCCCCGCTTGCGCGCATCTGCAGCGAAACCATCGGCGCGGTCGCCGCCGACAGGCTGTAGCGGCGCGGCGCGTCCTTCATCAATTCGGTCGGTGGCTCCAGCCCGACCGCAATGGTCAGGGCATAGCGCCACGGGTTCATGTCCTTGACCCCGTCCCATTCGATCTTGACCGCGCGGCGGGCCTTGCCGGCCGCCCCGGCATATTTCTGGGCCAGCAGGATATCGCTTTGCGGCCAGCCATCGGGGCCGACCAGCCGGTCAAGCTGGGCGAGACCTGCCGCGCCATCACCCTGGAACGAGGAGCAGATTGCGCGCAGCACGCGCCAGTCGGCATCCTTGCGCACTCCGCCCTGCACCGCCACCACCGGGCAGATCCCGGTAATGTCGGCGGTAAAGGCATAGGCATCGAGCGCGGCATTGGTCAGGCTGGGGGTATAGTTCCCGGCATCGACATCCTGTACCACCGCGCGGGCCATATCGCCCTCACCCATCCGCACCAGCAGCGCCGCGCGCCCGCCGGCGAAATCGGCCGGGTTCATCCCCGCCGGCGCGTCCATCCGCGACACCAGCGCCCGGCGCAGCAGGATGTGCCCCCAACGCGACACCAGCCGGCCCTTGTTCCCGTCAAGCAGCTTGGCGATCAGCTGCGGGTTTTGCCGCCCGAGCGAGCCGCCGGGGAACCCGCCTTCATCCTCGGCCAGCACCCCGACCCGCTGGAGCGAGCGCCGCGCCGCGCCGGGCATGTCGAACTTGGGCTTCAGGCCCAGCAATTCGTCGAGCTGGTCCGGCGTCATCGCCTCCAGCTCTTTCAGGGTCGGGATGCGCTGGCCGTTGGGCAGGGTTCGCGGCGCGGCGGCGGCCTTTGGCGCCGAGCTTTCGCCCGGCAGCGGCTGGACCACCGGGGTCGAACCCGGACTAGGCACCGCCGGGGTGGCCGGCTTGGCCTTGGGCTTCTCAAAGCCAGGGGGCAG
>CALCQB010000271.1 GCA_937897535.1 uncultured Novosphingobium sp.
ACTCTTTCCCTACACGACGCTCTTCCGATCTCGCGGCTGATGCAGGCCCGGGCCATCGTCCCGATCGTGTAAAGCGGGGTCGGTAGTGCCCCGTCCTTGCCGAACAGGTGCGGCATATAGACCGTGAACCCGGCATCGCGGACCCAGCGGGCGAACCGCGCGACGTGGGGACTGATCCCGGGCATCTCGGTCATCACCACCACCGCCGGTCCGGTCCCTGCAACATAGACCAGCCGCGTCTTGCCAAGCAGGTCGATGCGCCGCGCCGCAAAATCGGCCAGCGGATCGGTCCGGGTCAGGTCGGTCATAATTTCTCCCCCTCGTGCAGCTTTCAGAAGACCAGCAGCACCCCGCCGCCGAGCGCAACCAGGCTGGCGAGCATCGCGCTCGCGCCGGGCCAGGCCTTGCGCCAGCCGGCGATGCCGATCAGCGTCGCGGTCTTGAACAGGGTGTTGAGCGTGACCGGCAGCGCCAGCACCAGCGCGGCGACGCGGGGTGTCATCGTGCTCGGCGGCAAGTTGCCCATGGTGATGATCGCCGAATCGACATCGACCGTGCCCGAGATCGCCAGCACCAGCGCCAGACCGGCATCGCCATAGCGCTCCAGCACCCAGCGCGCGGCCAGCGTCAGCGCCATGGTCAGCAGCATCAGCAGCACGGCCGGGCCGAGATCGAACGGGTTGCGCAGTTTCATCCCGTCTTCATAAAGGGCCGGCTCGGCACTGCGGCGGCGCAGTATCAGCCAGCAGGCGATCAGGCTGACGACCATACCGGGCGCAGCCAGGGTGGCGAAGCCGGGCAAGGCAAATATGGCAAGTGCGGCGGTCAGCAGCATCACCCGCAGAAACATCGTCGCGCTGGCCAGCGCTACCCCGGCATTGAGCAACATCGCATCGCCGCCCCCGTCGCGCAGCTTTCCCGCCAGCGAAGCGGTGACGGCGGTGGATGAGACCATCGATCCCGCCGCGGCGGTCGCCAGCACTCCGCGGGCCGGGCCGAGCAGCTTGACCGCGGCATAGCCGGCGAAGGAGAAGCCCGAGACCAGCACCACCACCAGCCACAACTGGCGCGGCCGCCAGGCGCCATAGGGGCCGAACGGGGTATCGGGCAGCAGCGGCAGGATCACCAGCGCGATCAGCGCGAAGCGCGCGATCGCCATCATTTCGTGCTCGTCGATGTGCGCCAGCCAGTGGTGCCAGCGGCTGCGCTGCGAGAGCACCAGCACGGTCGATCCGGCCATCGCGCTGGCCAGCGCAAATTCGCCGCTCCCCGCGAGGAAGCCGCTAGCCAGCGTGATCAGCCCGGTCAGGCTGGCGGTACCGCTGACCGAGGCGCGGCCTTTGGTGCTGCGCCAATAGCCCATCACGACCAGCACCGCGCTGGCGGCGAGCAGAACGGTCGCAAACCCGGGCGCTCGGACCTGCAAGGCCCCTGCGATCCCGCCGGCCAGCCCGAACAGCGCGTGGGTGCGGATCCCGGCGAAGCGGCTGCCCGGCGCGTCCGTGCGGCTGGCCCAGCCGCGCTGCACCCCGATCAGCAGCCCGAGCGCCAGCGCCAGGCCGATTGCGGTCAATTCAGGATAGTTCAAGCCCTGCACCGCGCAACTGTGGCACCGACTGCGCAGCGAAGGAAGGGCTTGGCGCTTTGCTGCCGTGCGCCCATCTAGGCCGGGCGATGTCCGCTTTGCTTCCCCCCGAACTCGAACAGTGGTTTGCTGCCCGTGGCTGGCGGCTGCGGCGGCACCAGGCCGAGATGCTGGAGGTGGCCGCGGCCGGTCGGCACGCGCTGCTGGTGGCCGATACCGGGGCGGGCAAGACGCTCGGCGGGTTCCTGCCGACGCTTGCCGATTTCTGTCCGTCGCGTTTGGGCGATTGCGCTCCGCCGGATGGGCTGCACACGCTCTATGTCTCGCCGCTCAAGGCGCTGGCGCACGATGTCCAGCGCAACCTGCTGACCCCGGTCGCCGAACTGGGCCTGCCGATGCGGGTCGAGGTGCGCAGCGGCGATACCCCGTCCGATCGCAAGGCCCGTCAGCGCGCGCGGCCGCCGCATGTCCTGCTGACCACGCCCGAATCGCTGTCGCTGCTGTTGTCCTACCCGGAGTCCGATACGCTGTTTGCGGGGTTGAAGCGGGTGGTGATCGACGAGATCCACGCTTTCGCCCCGACCAAGCGCGGCGATTTGTTGGCATTGGCGCTGTCGCGGCTGCAGTCGCTGGCACCGGGCCTGCAACGGGTCGGTCTGTCGGCAACCCTGGCCGATCCGCTTGCCTTTGCGACCTGGCTGGCTCCCGTAGGCCGGGCCGAGGATGTGACCATCGTCAAGGGGGAGGAAGGCGCGCAGCCCGAACTGGCGATCCTGCTGCCTGAGGAGGCGCGAATCCCGTGGGGCGGGCACGCGGCGACCTGGGCGGTGCCGCAGCTCTATCAGGCGATCCGGGCTAACCGCACCACGCTGATCTTCTGCAATACCCGCTTTCTGGCCGAGTTCATCTTCCAGCAGCTGTGGAACGCCAACGAGGATACCCTGCCGATCGGGATCCATCACGGCTCACTGTCGAAGGAGGCGCGGCGCAAGGTTGAAGGGGCGATGGCGCGGGGCGAACTCAGGGCGCTGGTCTGCACCTCCAGTCTCGATCTGGGGGTCGACTGGGGCGATATCGACCTGGTGGTGCAGATGGGTGCGCCCAAGGGCTCGTCGCGGCTGCTCCAGCGGATCGGGCGGGCCAATCACCGGCTCGATCAGGCCAGCCGCGCGTTGCTGGTGCCCGGCAACCGATTTGAATTCCTCGAGGCGACGGCGGCCGAGCAGGCGGTTGTCGCCGGCCAGCGCGACGGCGAGGCGTTCCGCCCCGGCGGGCTCGATGTGCTGGCGCAGCACGTGATGGCGCGGGCCTGCGCCGGGCCGTTTGCCGAAGCGGACCTGCTGGCCGAAGTCCGGTCGGCCGAGCCGTACCGCTGGATCGACGCGGCGGCGCTTGACCGGGTGCTGCACTTTGTCGCAACCGGGGGCTATGCGCTTCGGGCCTACGACCGGTTCCAGCGGATTACCCGCGGGCGTGACGGGCTATGGCGGCTGACGCATCCCGAACATGCCGCGCGGCACCGGCTCAACGCCGGGATCATCGTCGACAGCGAGATGGTCGAGATCCGGTTCCGCAACGGGCGCTCGCTTGGCCGGGTCGAGGAAAGCTTCGCGGCCAGCCTGCGGCCCGGAGAAACGATCCGCTTTGCCGGGCTCGACCTCGAGATCGAGGCGATGCGCGATACCGAACTGATCGTCCGGGCGGCCAGGAAGGCCGGGCAAATCCCGAGCTACATGGGTCAGCGCCTGCCGCTGACCACGCATCTGGCCGGACGCGTCCAGGCCCTGCTCGATGACCGGGCCGGGTGGGCGCTGTTCCCCGATGACGTCCGCGAGTGGCTGGAAATGCAGGACTGGCGCTCGGAATTGCCCGCGCCGGGCAAATTGCTGGTCGAAAGCTTCCCGCACGAGGGCAAGCATTTCACGGTGTTCTATTGCTTCGAGGGCTGGCCGGCCCACCAGTCGCTCGGCATGCTGATTACCCGGCGGATGGAGCAGCTGGGGCTGTCGCCGTTGGGCTTTGTCGCCAATGACTATGCCCTGGCTGTGTGGGGTCTGAAGCCGGTGCGCGATCCGGCGGCGCTGCTTTCGCCGGATATTCTGGCCGAAGAGTTCGTCGACTGGGTCGAGAACAGCTACCTGCTGCGCCGCGCCTTCCGCGAAGTCGCGGTAATTTCCGGACTGGTCGAGCGCCAGCACCCGGGAAAGCGCAAGTCCGGGCGGCAGGTCACTTTTTCGACCGACCTGATTTACGACGTGCTGCGCAAGCACGAGCCCGATCATGTCCTGATCGAGGCAGCCTGGGCCGATGCCCGGGCAAGGATGACCGATGTCGGTCGGCTGGCGGCGGTGCTGGACCGTGCCGCCAGCGAGGTTCGCCACGTGGTGCTCGACCGGGTCAGTCCGCTGGCGGTGCCGGTGCTGGTGATGATCGGGCGCGAGAGCCTGCCGCAGGGCATGGCCGATGACGAATTGTTGTTCGAGGCGGAGAGCCTGGCCGGCCAGGCGATGCGCGGCGATTCCGGAGAGACGGACAGCGATTAGCGCTGCGGTTGGGCCTTGCCGAAATCGAGATACTTTTCGTTGCCCGAGAAGGCGAAGGCAGCGGGATCGCTGGCCCGGATCAGGCCGAGGACGCGCAGCGATGCGCCGTAAGGTGCACCGGCTTCGGGCTCGAAACGGATCAGCGGCTCTGGCTCGCGCAGCGCGGCTGCTTGAAGCAGCAGCATAAGTTGCCCTTCGCTGACCGTCTGGCCGTTCCAGCTGATCGCCTCGGCGGGACTGATCGACACGAGGTTCTGGGCCAGCATCGGAACTTGCGGAGGGTCGATGCTGTCCTGCGGCAAGTCGAACGGGGTTTCGTGCAGGGCAGCCGGGATCGACAGGATGAACATGACCAGCAAGACCAGCAGGACATCGATCAGCGGAGTGGTGTTGAGGTCACTGAGCGGTTGACCGGATGCAGTGTGCGATTGAGCCACGTTGCACTCCTGTAGTGGGTAAACGAGATAGTATAACATTAAGTTGGACTGTCAAGTCGCTCGACCGGGTACTTCTGGACACGTGGGGCAGGCACAAAAAAAGGGGCGGATCGCTCCGCCCCTTGTTTCGCTGGAACCGGGTTCAAGCGGTCATTCGAGACCCTTGATCGGGGCTTCCTTGGGATCCTTGCCAAAGCCGGCATACTGTTCGTTGCCGACGAAGCCGAACGCCGTGACGCCCGAGACCTTGATGATGTTGAGCACCTGGATCGACGTATCGTAAGGTGCCTGGGCATCGGGCTGGAACTGCAGCTCGGGTTCCGGCTTCAGCGCCAGCGTGGACTTGAGCAGGCTGGTGAGCTGGTTGACGGTGATCGGGGTGCCGTTCCACAGGATCTCGTTGTTCGGCATGATCACGACCTTGTTCTTGTCACGTTTGATAATGACATCCGGCGGCGGGGCAGCCGGATTGGGCAGGTCGATGTTCACGGCGTGGGTGGCCACGGGGATGGTGATGATGAACATGATGAGAAGAACGAGCATGACGTCGATCAACGGCGTCGTGTTCATCTCCATCATCGGCTCGCCATCGTCCTTGCCGCCTGACATTGCCATGGTGGGTTACTCCTGAAAGTTCTGAACCAATCCGGCGGCCTTAGCCGTTCGGATCGACCGGGTTCGAGATGAAGCCGACGGTTGGGTAACCGGCGATCTGGACGTTGTAGATCGCACCGGCGATGCAGCGCCACGGAGCCGCCACGTCGCCACGGATGTGGACCTGCGGAATCAACTCGGGGTTGTCGCGAAGCGCTTCGGGGCCGCCTGCGCGTTTGACGATCGCGTCAAGCCGCTTGTAGGCCAGTTTCTGCAGTTCGGTCGAATCCACCGGGGTGATGTTGTTGAAGTAAATCCGGCATTCACCACCCAGCGAAGCTCCCTCGAAACCCGGGTCGCCCGCACTGCGGCCACCAGCATCGGTCGTGCTGACCGTAAGCAGGAGGTTTTCGACCTTGTCCTTGGATTCCTGTGAAGGCATCACAGGAAGCTTGAGCTTCTGGATCGTCTGGATCGCAACCGGGACTGCGATGAGGAAGATGATCAGGAGCACCAGCATCACGTCCACCAGGGGCGTGGTGTTGATGTCCGACATCGGCTTTTCCTGACCGCCGCCTCCCATCGAAATCGCCATGGGCTAATTCCTATCTTTATATTGATGCGAACCGGGCAGGCACTGGCCGGCCGGTCCGCCTAGGAACCGGTGCCAGGCCAAAGCCCGGCACCGGCCTGGCGTTTCTTACTGCTTGGCAGCCGGAGCGGCAGCAGCAGGCTTGGCGGCCGGAGCGGCAGCCACGGCCGGCTTGACCGCACCCTTCGAGTTGATGTTCGCGAGCACGTCGGTCGAGAAACCGGCCAGCAGCTCGGCGATCCGCTTGTTGCGGGCCTGCAGGTAGTTGTAGGCCAGCACCGCGGGAACCGCGACGAGCAGACCGAGCGCGGTCATGATCAGCGCTTCACCGACCGGACCCGCGACCTTGTCGATCGAGGCCGAACCGGCGATGCCGATCGCGATCAGCGCGCGGTAGATGCCGACCACGGTCCCGAACAGACCGATGAACGGCGAGGTCGCGCCGACGGTGGCGAGGAACGGCAGGCCACCGGCGAGGCGGGCATTGACGCTCGCTTCCGAGCGGGCCAGCGAACCGTGCAGCCAGTCATGGGCTTCGAGCGCGTCGGTCATCTTGCCATGGGCTTCTTCAGCAGCGAGGCCGTCGTCGACGATCTGGCGCCAGGCGCTGTTCTTGTCGAGCTTGGCAGCACCTTCCTTGATGCTCGGCGCGCGCCAGAACGACGACTTCATGTCCTTGTACTGGCGCATGATCTTGTTCTGCTCGATCCACTTGGTGATCAGGATGAAGAACGATCCGAACGACATGATGCCCAGGATGATAACCGTGGCATAAGCGATGAAACCGCCCTGCTCCAGTGCTTCGGCGAAGCCGAACTTGTTCTGCGGAGCCGCATTGCTGGCAGCGGCAGTGAGAAGTTCAAAAACCATGCGATAGTCCTCTCAAGAGAATTGTGTTGAAAACTGTTGGCCCGCCTGGGCCGAAACTCAAAAACCTAACCGATCAATCCTTCGGGATCACCCAGCGCACGCGGCTGCTGTATGAGCCGGTGGTGGGATTACCGTCCCCGTCCATCGCCGGCGTGAAGCGCGCACGGCGCGTCACGTTCGAGCAAGTCGCCTCGTCGAGGTCGGAACTGCCGCTCGAACTGGTGATGGAACAGCTGGTCACGCGTCCGTCGGCACCGACGGAGACACGGAAACCGGTGGTGCCTTCGCGCTCTTCGCGCAGGGCCCGGGTCGGATAATCGTTGGTGGTCGCCCAGTTGCCGGGGTTGCCCTTCGGGGAAGCCGGCTTGGCCGTGAACTTGGGCGGCGGCGGCGGCGCGGCGGCCGGGGCCGGCGGGGCCACATAGACCGGCGGCGGCGGCATCGGGGTAACCGTCTGCACCGTCTCGATCGGCGGCGAAACGCTGCTCACGTTGATCTTCGGCGGCGGAGCCACGATCGGAGGCGCTGCGTCCATCTTCTTGGGCGGCGGCGGCGGCTCCTTCTTGGGCTCATCCTTCTTGATATCGACAGTCGTTACCTTTTTGACCACCTGTTTGAGCCCTTCATAGGCCAGGCCGGTAACCAGCGCATAGCCCAGAGCCAGGTGCAAAAGGGCAACGACGACAAAGGCAGCAATCTTGTTGCCACTAACTTCTTGGTCAGCGTATGCCATTCCGACGCATCACTCCTAAAACAGTCCCACCGGGCCGAAACCCGGTCCTGACGCCTGCCGCAGACGAGAATCGCCAACGCCAGACGGCCAGATTGTTAATTTCCACCCTGTAGGTCAATCAGGAAACCGAGCAGGCTCCCGATTGCCTGCATGGCCAGATTGCGAGCCTTTATTGTTGTCTGGCCCGAATTTCCCATTGCTTTAACCGCCGTTTCCGCGCGGTGCAACGCTTTATCCATTAACCCCGAATTCACCTCCGTTAATGTCGAAAGGGCCGGAAACGCCGGGATTACTGCGGCGAGAAGAGCTTGCGGGCCAAGCTTGAACCGCTCACAACAAGGCCATGACGATGAACCGACCCCTGCCGCTCTTGCCTGCCGCCTTGCTGTTGGCGCTCGTCGCAGGCTCCGCTGCTGCTGCCGATTCGCGGCCGGTTCTGCCGCCGGCGTCGGCGGTATTGACCTATGCCGACCTCGCCGATCTGGCCGATTCAACCCCGCTGGTGATCCGCGCCCAGCCGCGCAAGATCATCGCGGTCGAACCCGAGCGGGCCCGGGGGGTGCGGCCGGGCTGGGGCCGGTTCTATGTCGAAGCCAAGACCGAAGGGGTGATCGCCGGGACCCAGCCGCTGGGCGAACTGCTGCGCTATCTGGTCGACCTGCCGCTTGACGCCAAGGGCAAGCCGCCGGTCTTCAAGAAGAAGAGCGTGCTGCTGTTCGCGCGCGCGGTGCCGGGGCGGCCGGGCGAGTTGCAGCTGGTCAAGCCCGATGCGCAACTGGTGTGGGATGCCCCGCTCGACGCGCGGCTGCGCGCGGTGATCCGGGAATTCTATGCCCCCGATGCACCGCACAAGGTCACCGGCGTGCGCGAGGCGCTGCACGTTCCCGGCGATCTGGCGGGCGAGGGCGAAAGCCAGCTGTTCCTGGCGACCGCCAGCGGCGAACCGGCAGCGATCACCGTCAGCCGCCACCCCGGCCAGCCGCCGCGCTGGTCGGTTTCCTTTTCCGAAGTGGTCTCGAGCGAGGCTGAGCCACCCCGGCGCGAGACGCTGGCCTGGTACCGGCTCGCCTGTTTCCTGCCCGCCGCGCTACCGGCCGGATCCAATATCTCGCCCACTGCGGCCGACCGGACCGCAGCCGTGCAGGACTACCGGTTCGTGCTCGACCAGCTCGGCCCCTGCCCACGCAGCCGCAAATAGCCAGCATTTCTGCCAATCTTCGTCTTGCTCCTCGCGCTAGATCGGAAGAGCGTCGTGTAGGGAA
>CALCQB010000272.1 GCA_937897535.1 uncultured Novosphingobium sp.
GCCGGGCAGGTGGATTGCATCGGCATCGAGCTCACCGGGCTGAACCAGTTCCTCAACCTCGACCACGCAGACCTTGCCGCAAGTCGCGGCCGGGACGTTGAAATTGCGCGCGGTCTTGCGGAACACGACGTTGCCGGTGGTGTCGGCCTTCCAGCCCTTGACCAACGCGAGGTCGGCAAAGATCCCGGCTTCGAGGATATATTCCTCACCATTGAAGACTTTCGCTTCCTTGCCTTCGGCCACCAGCGTGCCGACCCCGGTCTTGGTGTAGAATCCGGGTATGCCCGCGCCGCCGGCCCGCATCCGCTCGGCCAGGGTGCCCTGCGGGCAGAATTCGACCTCGAGCTCGCCCGACAGATACTGACGCTCGAACTCCTTGTTCTCGCCGACGTAGCTTGCCATCATCTTGCGAACCTGGCGGGTGCGCAGCAGCTTGCCGATGCCCTCGTTGTCGATTCCGGCGTTGTTCGAAACGAAGGTCAGGTCCTTCACCCCCGAATCGCGCACGGCATCGAGCAACCGGTCGGGAATGCCGCACAGGCCGAACCCGCCGCTGGCGATCAGCAAGCCGTCCCTGAGCAGCCCATCAAGGGCGCTGGCGGCATCCGGGTAGATCTTGTTCATGGCTTCTCCCCAAGGTCACGAAGCATTGGCCGCTATGTGAAGCGCAGGGAAGTGGCAATTGCAACAAACGCCGCGCGACTTGCGCGGAATGCAAGGGATCAGGCGGGAAGCGCCAGCCCCAGCACCGCCGAAAGGTCGGCCAGCGCCTGTTCGCCGCTGGTTACCTTGATCGCGTGCATACCGAGTTGCGCGGCGGGTTTGCAGTTGATGCCAAGGTCATCGAGGTAGATGCACTGCGCCGGTTCCAGCCCGAGCTGCTCGCACATCATCAGGTAAATGCGCGGATCGGGTTTGCGGACCCCGGCCTTGCTGCTTTCGATGGTGTGTTCGAACCGGGCAAAGACCTGTTCGTATGCGTCCTTGCTGTCGCCCGAGCGGGCCATCCCGGCGCCGTGGCCGGTCGGCACATTGTTGGTGATGCAGCCGAGGCGGTAGCCTTCGGCTTTCAGGATATCGAGCGCGGTGACCATGGCGGGGCGGATCGAGCCGGAGAGGACCGCCAGCACCGATGCGCCGTCCAGGCTGTGGCCCAGGGCCGCCGCCTCGGCCGCGAATTGGCTGTCGAACGCGGCTCCGTCGATCTCGGCGCGTTCGAACCGGGCCCAGGCATTGTCGTGCGGATTGGCGGCGTTGACGGTGCGGATGAAGTCGCGCGGCAGCCCCCGCTCGGCCTCAAGCCGGTTGAACGCCTCGAACGGCGAGGCGGTGATGACCCCGCCGAAATCGAAGATAACCGCCGCAAAACCGCTCATGCTCTAACGCCTCGTTCGTGGTATCGTGCGGCGGCACTGGCCGATCCGCAGCGCGCACGCAAGTCTGCGCGGATTGACTCAGGTCATGGCGCGGCCCCCGGCGATGCGGCAATCCGCCCTCAACGAAAGGAGACGATCCCATGCGTTCCATTCTTGTACAGGGCGGCCGCGACAAGGCCATGAGCGCGCGGCTCGATACCGCGATGGACCTCGCCCGCACCCACGAAGGCCACCTTACCGTCGCGATTGACACCCCGATCGACCGGTTTGTTGCGGTTGACCCTTATGGCGGCACGTATGTCGCGCGCGACGCGCTCGATGCCGCGATCGCCGCCGACGATGCCCTGGCCCAGGCTTTTGCCGGGCGGCTGGCGGACGATGATGTGCCGTTCGATGTCGTCCAGTTTGAAACCGAGCCGCTCGCGGCGATGGTGGCGGCGGCGCGACTGGCCGATCTTGCGGTGGTTTCGCGGACCTGCGGCTATGCCGGGGATCTTGCGGTGGAGGCGAAATGCCCGGTGCTGGTGGTGCCGGGCGACCGGCGGCTGAGCTTTCCGCTCAAGACCGCCTGCATTGCCTGGGACGGCAGCGATGAGGCGGCCGTGGCACTGCGCGGCTGCATCGGGCTGCTATGGGGCTGCCAGGACGTTCATGTCCTGACGGTCGTGTCGGCAACGCCGCCCGGCTTCCCGCCAACCGATGCGCTGCGCTATCTCGCCCGGCATGATATCAAGGCCGAACTGCACGAACTGACCAAGGGGGCTACGGTCGAGGAAACCCTGGCGGCGGCGGTCGCGCGACTCGACGGGCAGCTGCTGGTGATGGGGGCGTTCAGCCACAGCCGCCTGCGCGAGTTCATGTTCGGCGGGGTGTCGCGCTATTTCCTCGACGATCTGGCCGGTCCGGCGCTGTTGATGGCGCATTGAGCGGGCTGCATTGCTCGCAATTGCCGCAGTACAATGGTGCACTGCGGAAATTTTGGTCTTCTTAAGCATGCCCGAAAGTGCAGGTTCGATCACGGTGACGCTACGGAAATCAAGGAAAACGTGCCATAATTCCGCGGAAGTGAACAGCAGTTGCAAATTACGCAACATAAAATGAGCTTTTCGCACTTGCACAATAACCGGTCTGACGGCATTTAGATCGTGCCTTTCAGGCATCCTCTCCCAAAACTTCCCAAGGCCCGGACGGAAACGTCCGGGCCCTTTTTTTGCGCGTCGCGGCCCGGTACCGGTGCAATTGCAATTGACGCAACCAGTTCCTAGCTTTGGAGTTGAACGCAGGGAAGGAGCCCCCGATGGCTGACGCCGCCACCGTTATCAGAGATATCAAGCTGCAGGTCGCCGCTGCCCGCCAGGAGGAAAGCGGCAATGGCTTCGCGCGGCTGCCGCGCTCGGCGCTGTCGGCGCTGGGGGTCACCGAAGGCGACGTGATCGAGATCGAAGGCAAGCGCGCCACCGCCGCGCGGGTGATGGCGGCCTATCCCGAGGACGAAGGGCTGGAGGTGATCCGGCTCGACGGGTTGCAGCGCGGCAATGCCGAGGCCGGATCGGGCGATCACGTCCAGGTCCGCAAGGCCGAAAGCAAGCCGGCCAGCCGGGTGGTCTTTGCGCCCGCCCAGCGCGAGATGCGGCTGCAGGGACCGGGCCAGGCGCTCAAGCGCAACTTTTTCGGGCGTACCCTGGTTTCGGGCGATATCGTCGCGACCACCGGTCAGCAGCAGGTCCGCGACATGCCGCCGCAAGTCGCGCGGATGTTCAACGCCCCGGCCTTCTCGCTGACCCAGATCCGGCTGCGGGTGGTCTCAACCGTGCCCAAGGGCATCGTCCACATCGACGAAACGACCGAAGTCGAACTGCGCGAAGAGTTCGAGGATGCGCGGACCGGGCGCGGTGACGTTAACTACGACGATGTCGGCGGGATGGGCGACACGATCCGCCAGCTGCGTGAAATGGTCGAGCTGCCGCTGCGCTATCCCGAATTGTTCACCCGGCTCGGCGTCGATCCCCCGAAAGGCGTGTTGCTGCACGGGCCGCCAGGAACCGGCAAGACCCGGCTGGCCAAGGCGGTCGCCAACGAAAGCGAGGCGAGCTTCTTCACCATCAACGGCCCCGAGATCATGGGCAGCGCCTATGGCGAGAGCGAAAAGCGCCTGCGCGACGTGTTCGAGGAAGCCGCCAAGGCCGCGCCATCGATCGTCTTCATCGACGAAATCGATTCGATCGCGCCCAAGCGCTCGGGCACCCCGGGCGAAGCGGAAAAGCGGCTGGTCGCCCAATTGCTGACCCTGATGGACGGGCTCAACACCGGCTCGAACATCGTCGTGATCGCCGCCACCAACCGTCCCGATGCGATCGATGAGGCGCTGCGCCGCCCGGGCCGGTTCGACCGCGAGATCGTGATCGGTGTGCCCGACGAAAAGGGCCGCCGCGAGATCCTGGGAATCCACACCCGCGGCATGCCGCTCGAAGACAAGGTCGATCTCGACGAACTGGCGCGGACCACGCACGGGTTTGTCGGCGCGGATCTGGGCGCGCTGGCGCGCGAGGCGGCGATGGACGCGGTCCGGCGGATCATGCCGCAGCTTGATCTCGAAGCGCAGACCATCCCGCCCGACGTGCTGGAAAATCTGACCGTCACCCGCGAGGATTTCCTCAATGCGCTCAAGCGGGTCCAGCCCTCGGCGATGCGCGAGGTGATGGTCGAGGTGCCGAACATCGGCTGGGCCGACATCGGCGGGGCCGACGAGGCGCAGGACAAGCTCAAGGAAGGGATCGAACTGCCGCTCAAGAACCCCGAGGCGTTCCGCCGCCTGGGGATTCGTCCGGCCCAGGGCTTTCTGCTTTATGGCCCGCCCGGCACCGGCAAGACCTTGCTGGCCAAGGCGGTCGCCAAGGAAAGCGAAGCCAACTTCATCTCGATCAAGAGCAGCGACCTGCTGTCCAAATGGTATGGTGAGAGCGAGCAGCAGATCAGCCGGTTGTTTGCCCGCGCCCGCCAGGTCGCGCCTTGCGTGGTGTTCATCGACGAGATCGACAGCCTGGTTCCGGCACGCGGCTCGGGCGCGAACGAGCCGCAGGTGACCGCGCGGGTGGTCAACACCATGCTGGCCGAGATGGACGGGATGGAAGAGCTGTCATCGGTGGTGGTGATCGGCGCGACCAACCGTCCGGGGCTGGTCGATCCGGCGCTGCTGCGTCCCGGGCGGCTGGATGAACTGGTCTATGTCGGCACCCCCGATGCGGCCGGGCGCGAGCACATCCTCAAGATCCACACCAAGGGCATGCCGCTTGAAAAGGATGTCGATCTGAAAGCGATCGCGGCCGAGGCCGAGCGGTTTACCGGGGCGGATCTGGAAGACCTGACCCGCCGCGCCGGGATGAACGCGATCCGCTCGCGCGGGGCCAAGGTCAAGTCGGTCACGGCCGAGGACTTCACGGCCGCGCTGGCCGATTCGCGGGCGACGGTCTCGCCCGAGATGGAAGCCGAGTACCTCAAGATGAAGGGCGAACTGAAGAAGCGCGCCGCTGCGATCAATCCGGTTCCGATCGGGTTCCTCGCGCCGGGCATGGTCGAATCGACGCGCGACAAGAAGCACAGCTGATCGGGGCTTAGACCTCGTCGCAGAGCGCATCCGGCAGGTGTTCGCGGAGCCATTCGAGCATGGCTTCGCGGATTGCCGGACGCAGCCGGCCGAGCGAGGTTGGCCCGGCGGCGCTCATCACCAGCTTGAGCTCGATCGAACCGACGTGGGCTTCGGAAACCTGCAAGGCACCGGTCCGCTTGTCCCAATCGGGATTGGCGGCGAGCAGGCGCTCGTAGGCTTCGCGGATCGGCTGGATCGGGCTGCCCGGCTTGATTGGCAGCACCACCGATCCGGTGATCCCGCCCCCGGCGCGGGTCCAGTTCTGGAAACTGCTGTCGAGGAACTTGGCGGTGGGCACGATCACCCGCCGTTCGTCGCCGGTGCGGATCACCACATAACTCAGGCGGATATCCTCGACCCGCCCGCTCTCGCCGTCGACCACCACGAAATCGCCGATCCGGATCGGTTCGGTCAGCGCGATCTGCATCCCCGCGATCAGCGACTTGAGCGCGGGCTGCGCCGCCGCGCCGACCGCAAGCGTGGCGATCCCGGCCGAGGCCAGCAGGGTGGTGCCAATGCTGCGCACCGCCGGGATCCCGAACAACACCAGCGCAACCGTGACGAACACGATCACGAAGCCTGCCGTTCGCGAGAAGATCGCGATCCGGGTCCGACGGCTGCGCGCCGCCATTTCGTCGGGATAGGCTTCGGTCCGGGCTTCCATCGCCTGGGCAAAGGCCTTGACCAGTGCGAACAGCACCCAGCCCATCACCGCCGGTTCGACAAACCGCCCGGCCATCGCCCAGACTTGCGCGATCAGCGCATTGGCTTCGGCGGCGAGTGAAATCGCGATTGCGGCCATCGCAAACAGCATCGGCTGCTTGATCCGGGCGAACACCAGATCGTCCGATTCCGAGTCAGAAAGCCGCGCGGCACGCCCGAGCAGCGCGAACAGCACGAAATGCAGCGCGAAGGCGACGCCAACCGCGATCCCGGCATGGATCGCGGCGCGGGTCAGCGCGGCCGACCAGTCGATCACGGCATTGGCGGTCGGCAAAGTGGCGGCGAAGCTCAATGCGCCGCGCCCCAACTCGGTCCGGTGCCGATCTCCACCCCGAGCGGGACCGAGAGCGCGACCGATGGCTCCGCGGCCCCGGCCATCACGCTGCGGATCACCTCGCTCGCCGCCGCGACATCGCCCTCGGGCAATTCGAACACCAGTTCGTCGTGGACCTGCAGCAGCATCCGCACATGGCCCAGCCCGGCCGCCGCCAGCGCCGGCATCATCCGCACCATCGCGCGCTTGATGATGTCGGCGCAGGTGCCCTGGATCGGGGCGTTGATCGCGGCGCGCTCGCTGCCCTGGCGCTCGGCCTGGTTGGACGAGCCGATCCGCGGGAACCAGCACTTGCGGCCGAACAGCGTTTCGGAAAAGCCCTTGTCGCGGACCGTGGCCAGGGTGTCGTGGATATAGCGCTGGATCCCCGGGAAGCGCTGGAAATAGAGGTCGATCACGCCTTGCGCCTCTTCCGGGGTCACACCCAGCCGCCCGGCCAGGCCCCAGCGGCTGATGCCATAGAGGATCGCGAAGTTGACCGTCTTGGCCCGGCCGCGGGTGTCGCGGTTGACCTCGCCGAACATTTCCTGCGCGGTGCGGGCGTGGATATCCTCGCCGGCGGCGAAGGCCTCTTTCAAGGCAGGCACATCGGCCATGTGCGCGGCCAGCCGCAGCTC
>CALCQB010000273.1 GCA_937897535.1 uncultured Novosphingobium sp.
GGGCAGCGAGGCACCGAGCGAACTCAATCTCTACATCGTGCCCAAACGCGCGTTCCTCTCCGCCGAAATGAGCACCTGTTCGCTCCACAACATCCTCACCCCGCGCGGGGCCAAGGTCCGCGATACCCACGCCTGGGCGGGCTATCTCGACGAGGCGCTGCGGCTTTACGGTTCGCGCAGTGACGTCGTGCTGTCGAGCCACTGCTGGCCGCGCTTCGGCCAGGGCGAGGTGACCGGCATGCTCGCCAGCCAGCGCGACAACTATCGCTTCCTGCACGATCAATCGGTCCGGCGGATGAACCAGGGGCAGACCCAGGCCGAGATCGCCGAAGACGTGGTCCAGCCGCCCGAACTGGCGCAGCAATGGTTCAACCGCGGCTACTACGGCACCTACAGCCACAATTCGAAGGCGGTCTATCAGTGGTATCTGGGTTGGTACGACGCCAACCCGGCCAACCTGAACCCGTGGCCGCTCGAACCGCGCGCCCGGAAATATGTCGCGGCGATGGGCGGGCCGAAAAAGGTGCTGGCGCTGGCCAGAACGGCGATGGCGGCCGGGGACTGTCGCTGGTCCTCCGACCTGCTCAACCAGCTGGTCTTTGCCGATCCGGCCAACAAGCAGGCCCGCGCGCTGCTCGCTGACAGTTACGAACAGCAAGGCTACCAGGCCGAAAGCGCGATCTGGCGCAACCAGTTCCTCTCGGCCGCGCGCGACCTGCGCCAAGGCTACAAGCCGGGCGGGACCAACACCCAGAGCCAGGACATGATTGCCGCGGTGCCGACCCAGCTGCTGCTCGATTCGGTCGCCACGCGCTATGATCCGGCCAGGAATTCCCGGCCCGGTTTTGCGGTCAATCTGGTCATCACCGATCGCAACGAAACCGCCGGGATCGAGGTTGGCAAGACCGTGCTGATCGGCCGAGTCGGCCTTCCGGCCGCCAGCCCGGCCGTCACCCTGACCGGCCCGCGTCAGCTGATGCTGGCCTTGCTGTTCCTCAAGCTGCCGCTGGCCCAGCTGCAGGGCATGGGGCTGAAAGTGGAAGGCGATCCGTCTGCCGTGGCCGCGCTGCAGAATGCGCTCGATCCGATCACGCCGGGGTTCAACATCGCCGAGCCATAGGGCTCAGAAGTCGCCGCGTTCCTTGCGGAGCGTGTACCACTTTTCGACATTGGCATTGTGCTCTTGCAGGGTGTTGGCAAAGGCGTGGCCGCCGGTGCCGTCGGCGACCATGTAGAGCACCCCGGTTTCGGCCGGGTTGAGCACCGCCGCGATCGATTCGCGGCCGGGGTTGGTGATCGGCCCGCGCGGCAGGCCGGTCATCGTATAGGTGTTGTAGTCATTGACCGCGTTGATTTCGGACTGGCGGATCCGCCGCCCGAGCGGCTTGCCCTTGGTGATCGGGTAGATGATCGTCGGATCGGCCTGGAGCAGCATGCCCTGACGAACCCGGTTGGAATAGAGCCCCGCGACCATCTTGCGCTCGCTCGGCTTGCCGGTTTCCTTCTCGACGATCGAGGCCAGGGTCACCGCCTCCAGCGGCGATTTCACGACCGAATTGGCCCCGCGCTTGGCCCATTCCTCGGCGAGGGCATTCTTCATCGCTGCCTGCATCCGGTTGACCACTGCCTGACGGCTCTCGCCGCGGGCGATTTCGTAGGTATCGGGCAGGATCGTCCCTTCGGCCGGGACCTGGATCTGGCCGGTGAGCCAGGGATTGGCGTTGAGCCGCTCATAGACCATGATCGAGGGCATGCCTTCGGGCACGGTGACGAAGCGGCGCAGCACCTCGTCGCCGGTGATCAGCCCGAACACCTGCGCCATCGAGGCACCCGCTGGCAATTCGAACTCTCCGGCCTTGATCGTCCCGCCCAACCCCAAAACCCGGGCGCGCAGCTTGAACGCCGTGGCCGAGGCGATCACCCCGTCCTTCTCCAGCTTGGCGGCCACGCTCGACAGGCTTGAGCCATCGGGCACGGTAAAGGCTGCCGCCTTGCCCATCGGCCCGCCAGCGTACCAGCCGCCGACAAACCAGGCCATGAAGCCCAGGATCAGCGCCAGCGCCGCCAGCAACGGCAGTCGGCCCCAGCGCGAACCGAGCATCAATCGATCGCCTTGACGATCACGCTGGCGTTGGTCCCGCCGAACCCGAAGCTGTTGTTCAGCGCGGCGCGAACGACCCGCTTCTTCGCAACCTTGGGCACCAGATCGACGCCTTCAGTGCCCTCATCCGGGTTGTCGAGGTTCAGCGTTGGCGGGACGATCTGATCGCGGATCGCCAGGATGCAGAAGATTGTCTCGACCGCACCAGCGCCGCCCAGCAGATGGCCGATCGCCGACTTGGTGCTGCTCATCGAAGCGCCCGACAGATCATCGCCCAGCACGCGCTTGACCGCGCCGAGTTCGATCGTGTCGGCCATGGTCGAGGTGCCGTGGGCGTTGACATAGTCGATATCGCCCGGCTCCATCCCGGCCTTGCGCATCGCCATCCGCATGGAAAGCTCCGCACCCCGACCTTCGGGGTGCGGCGCGGTGACGTGGTAGGCGTCGCCCGACAGGCCGTAGCCAACCACTTCGGCATAGATCTTCGCGCCGCGGGCCTTGGCGTGCTCGTATTCCTCGAGCACAACCACGCCTGCGCCCTCACCCATCACAAACCCGTCGCGGTCCTTGTCGTAGGGGCGGCTGGCCTGTTCGGGGCGGTCGTTGTAGCTGCAGTTGAGCGCGCGGGCCTGGGCGAAACCGGCCACGCCGAGCGGGTTGACGGTGCCTTCCGCCCCGCCCGCCAGCATCACGTCGGCATCGCCGTCCTTGATCATCCGCGCCGCATCGCCGATCGAGTGGGCCCCGGTCGAGCAAGCCGTGACCACCGCGTGGTTTGGCCCCATCAGCCCATATTTGATGCTGACCTGGCCCGAGATCAGGTTGATCAGGCGGCCGTGGACAAAGTGCGGCGAAACGCGGCCCGGGCCCTTTTCGTGCAGGACAATCGATTCGCTTTCGATCCCCGGAAGTCCGCCGATTCCCGAACCGATCGAACAACCGGTCCGTTCCTTCAGATCCTGGTCCATCTCGGTCAGCCCGGCATCCTCGAGCGCCTGCCCGGCGGCATC
>CALCQB010000274.1 GCA_937897535.1 uncultured Novosphingobium sp.
TCCCTACACGACGCTCTTCCGATCTGCCGCCGCTCTTGCCGTAGAGGTGCAGCCGGCCTTCGGGCTCGGCGGCCAGGGCCGCCCAGTGATCGGCCTCGTCGCCCAGCAGGTTGGTCATC
Source organism: uncultured Novosphingobium sp. (assembly GCA_937897535.1). Taxonomy (GTDB): domain Bacteria; phylum Pseudomonadota; class Alphaproteobacteria; order Sphingomonadales; family Sphingomonadaceae; genus Novosphingobium. The sequence goes on from CALCQB010000274.1 coordinate 120, forward strand.
TCGACATGGCAGTGGGCCGCCGTCGGCCCCAGCGGCCAGCCGGCGACGGCGCGGATGTGCTGCTCGAACTGGTCGACCTCGCAGCCGTCCTGGGTCCAGTGGCCGGTATTGTGGACGCGGGGCGCGAACTCGTTGACCAGCAGCTTGCCGCCGGCCAGCTCGAACAGCTCGACGCCGATCACGCCCACATAGTCGAGCGCGGTCAGGATCCGGGCGACGATGGCCTCGGCCTGGTCGCGGGTCTGGGGGGACACCCGGGCCGGGGCCACGGTGCGGCGCAGGACGCCGCCCTCGTGGTGGTTCTCCGACAGGGGATAGCAGGCGATCTCGCCGTCACGGCCACGGGCGGCGATGACCGACAGTTCGCGGCCGAAGTCGGCGGGGGCTTCGAGGATGGCGGCCTGGCGGCCGATCTTGTCGAACGAGGCTTCGGCGTCGCCGGCCCGCTGGATCCAGGCCTGGCCCTTGCCGTCATAGCCCTCGCGGCGGGTCTTGAGAATTCCGGGCGAGCCGATCCGGACCAGCGCGCTTTCCAGATCCTCGGCGGTGTCGACCGCCATCCACGGCGCGGCGTGGCCGCCCAGCGCCTCGACGAATTCTTTCTCGTTGACCCGGTCCTGCGCCACTTCGAGCGCGCGGGCGTTGGGGTGGAGCGGGACCGCGCCGAGCGCCTGCAGCGCCGCGACCGGGACATTCTCGAACTCATAGGTGACCACCGCGCAGTCGGCGGCGAAGGCGGCCAGCGCGGCGGTGTCGTTCCACGCCGCGCGGGTGTGCTGGGCGCAGACATCAGCGGCGATCGCCTCGGTCTCGGGCGAATAGATGTGGACCCGGTAGCCGAGCTGCGCGGCGGCCTTGGCCAGCATCCGCCCCAGCTGCCCGCCGCCGAGGATGCCGATGGTTTCGCCGGGAGGGATCATGGACATCGGATACCGATCAGCTTGGCCGCTGCGCGACGCCGGCGCTTTGCGCGGCGCGGAAGGCCTTGATCCGTTCGGTCAGCGCGGGGTCATTGGTGGCCAGGATCGCGGCGGCGAGCAGCCCGGCGTTGGTCGCCCCGGCCTCGCCGATCGCCAGGGTCCCGACCGGGATCCCGGCCGGCATCTGGACGATCGAGAGCAGGCTGTCCTGCCCCGACAGCGCCTTCGACTGGACCGGAACCCCCAGCACCGGCAGGTGAGTCATGCTCGCGACCATGCCGGGCAGATGCGCCGCGCCGCCGGCCCCGGCGATGATCACCTTGAAGCCCGCGTCCGCCGCGCTTTCGGCGAATTCGACCAGCCGCTGCGGGGTCCGGTGCGCCGAGACGATCCGCGCGTCATAGGCCACGCCCAGTTTGTCGAGCGCATCGGCGGCGCACTTCATCGTCACCCAGTCGGACTGGCTGCCCATGACGATGGCAACGGGTGCGGTCATCTCAGCGCTCCGCCAGGTAATAGCGCTCGAGCGCCTGCAGGGTGTCGTCGAGTTCGTAGACGATCGGCTGGCCGGTCGGAATCTCGAGCCCGGTGATCTCGGCATCGGAAATGCCCGACAGGTGCTTGACCAGCGCCCGCAACGAATTGCCGTGCGCGGCGATCAGCACGGTTTCGCCCGCGCGCAGCGCCGGGGCAATCGCGGCGTCGTAATAGGGCAGCACCCGGGCGATCGTGTCCTTCAGGCTCTCGGTCGAGGGGATCGCGATCCCGGCATAGCGCGGGTCGGCCTTGAGATCGAATTCGCTGCCGTCTTCCAGCACCGGCGGGGGAATATCGAAGCTGCGGCGCCAGATCTTGACCTGGTCATCGCCGTGCTTTGCCGCGGTCTCAGCCTTGTCGAGCCCGGTCAGCCCGCCATAGTGCCGCTCGTTGAGCCGCCAGTCCTTGGTTTCGGGGATCCACAGCCGCCCAGCGGCTTCGAGCGCGAAGTGCAGGGTGCGGATCGCGCGGGTTTGGAGCGAGGTGAAAGCCAGGCTCGGCAGCAGGCCCTTGCCCTTGAGCAGCTGCCCGGCGGCAATGGCCTCGGCCACGCCCTTGTCGGTCAGGTCGACATCCCACCACCCGGTGAAGCGGTTTTCGAGATTCCACTGGCTCTGGCCATGGCGGACGAGAATCAAACGCGGCAAGGTCTAGGCTCCCCCGGTGCTGAAGCTTGGCCCCTAGCCACCCGCCCCCTCTTTGGGAAGGGTTGGCGCGTCACCTTGCGCGATTTCCCGCGCCTGGTCCTTGCGGCGGCGCAGGTTCTCGCGCAGCTTGGCGGCGAGCCGGTCTTCGCGGCTGGGGGGCGGGCTTTCTGCGGGCATCGGCAATCTCTCGCCGCTATCGAGCCTCGCGCTTGACAAAGCAAGGGTGCACGGCCAATAGCGCGCCCCTGCCCGGACGGCCCTGCCGCTCCCGGGCCCGTTGGAATGGTGTGCTGCTGTAGCTCAGTGGTAGAGCGCATCCTTGGTAAGGCTGAGGTCGGGAGTTCAATCCTCCCCAGCAGCACCATTCCACTTCTGCCGGACATCGTTGCGAATTGCGTGCCGGTCACTGCTAGCGCAGGCTATTTTGGGCAATCCCGGCCTGTGTTGGTAATGGCATGAGCGGAAGTCCGCGCCAATCAAGTCGGAATTGCGACCGGGTCTGTGCGCTTCGACTTCAGACCAAGCACCGGAAACCGTCACGGCTTCAGAGATTACGGAATTGCCTTGTCATGCTCAACAAGAAACACAATAGCGGCGGCAGTCTGGTGAAGCTGGTAGGCAGCTAAGTGTTTGTCTACTTGGCGTACTTGTCCACCTGCTCCATGTCCTGCCATGCGATTTCGGACGGTAGGAACACCGCTTTCAAGCATAGCCCGAAGAGCACTAAATTGTCCCTGCATATATTGTGGCACAAAGTTAGACGAATAGGCGGCGGCAAGCAGTTTGCTTGACGCGTCATTCGGAGTAATGCCCCAACTTCGAGCGGTTCCGATCACCTTCAAGACGCTTTCAAAGGCCTTGCCGCATTCAATTATGCAGCTCTCGTAGTCCCCGTTCCGGAAGAATTCGTGCGCTTTGAGGTATTCATCGTTGGCCCCTGCAAATCTGCTGTCGTGCAAGAGTCTGAGTGCGGGAAGAACAACTTGGTTGTGGATAATTTGCTTGTCAATCTGTATGATATTTCCAGATTGAAATTCGTAACCAATGGCAGCTTCTTGAAGTCTAGCGTTCATTTCATCAATCAAGTTCTTGGCTTCGTCCTTTTGATATTCACCCTTATGTGCAGAAACGGCGCGCATGGCTAATTCTACGCCGTCAAGAAATGTTGGAATGTCTCTTTCATTTAGAAGCCAATTGCAGAACTCATCATCTTGATGATAGTCTCGATCTACAAGTCTAAATACACCTTTTTCTTCTCGCATTTGCTCAACAAGAAATGACCAATACCCAGAGCCGGCGCTGTACTCGTTATACACGCCGAGCCCTTCCGTGATTATCTGCACGATTTGAACTCGGACCTTAGCAGGCACTTCATCGTAGCTATATACGTCAACAACCAAGTTGCTTGCGGCACGTTTCCGCCTGGAGAAAATGTTTGGAAGAACCATAAATCCCTCAAGTTAGTCCACGCTAGACAAATTCAAACTAGCGGTAAGCTTGAGCCTGAAGCAAGGCCCAAAGCCGGGCGACGTTTCAGTATTGCTCACATATGTTGAAAGCTTCGGGCCAGATCACAAACTAGTTGCCCATACATTTACATCCGCCACGGAGGCCCAAAATAGCCTTTGTTTTTCAATGTGTTTAACCATTTTGGTGCCAGTTCAATCCTTCCCAGCAGCACCATTCCACTTCTGCCGGACATCGCCGTGAGCTCCCTCCGGGCCGTCAGGCCTCGAGCGGGGCTGTCGCCAGGCTCAACTCCGGGATCGCGACCGAACGGCGGCCGCTGAAGTCGGTCCGCACCACGATCAGGCCGCTGCGTTCATAGTGCTCGATCAGGCGGCGGATTCGGCCGGGCGAGCTGGTGCCATAGACCCGCGCCAGTTCGTCGTCGTCGGGGCAGGGCGCGCCGTCCTGCGCGGCGCGGGCGATCACCAGGAACGGGGCGAGCAGATCGTCGGACAGGTCGCGGGCGATCCGCAGCACATCCTGCCATTCGGGCGCAGTTGGATCGGTCACGCCCGCCACCGCCATGGCAAAGCGGCGGCGGAACTGGGTCATGTCGACGTGACCGGCGGTCAGCCGGTTCATCCGGCAGCGGACCGTGAAATCCTGAAACAGCCGGGCCGGTTGCTGAAAGGTGCAGCCGTCCTCGGCGGCCATTTCGACCAGGATCGCATCAACCGCAGCGTCGATCTTGGTCCGGTCCGGAGGCAACAGCAACGGCTGGGCGGTGTCGGGTTCAGGGTCGAGCGGAACCGCGGCGATCTGTTCGAGCAGTTCCCCGGCGGCGGGTGCCGCAGGCGGCGGCGCGGATGGCCTGACCGGCTCGGCATCGAGATGCAGGCCGGAATGGAGCAGCGCGTGGAGTTCGTCGGGCGAGGCCGAGGGCGGCGGGGCGAGCGCCTGGACCAGCTTTTGCGGGCCGGTCCGGACCGGGCCGATCCGCACCGCGACCGGACGGCGGCTGATCGCCGGACCCAGACCAAGGAACTGGCCGCTCGACAGGTCGCGGATCTGCTCGGCCTGGCGGCGCTCCATGCCCAAGAGGTCGGCGGCGCGGGCCATGTCGATGTCGAGAAAGGTCCGGCCCATCAGGAAGTTCGAGGCTTCGGCCGCGACGTTCTTGGCCAGCTTGGCCAGCCGCTGGGTCGCGACAATCCCGGCCAGCCCGCGCTTGCGGCCCCGGCACATCAGGTTGGTCATCGCCGACAGCGACAGCCGGCGCACCTCTTCGCTGACGTCGCCGGCGGCGGCGGGGGCGAACAGCTGGGCCTCGTCGACCACCACCAGCGCCGGGAACCACTGTTCGCGCGGGGCATCGAACAGCGCCGACAGGAACTGCGCGGCGCAGCGCATCTGGCCCTCGATCTCCAGCCCGTCGAGCACCAGCACCACCGAGGCGCGGTGCTGGCGGACCCGCGCACCGAGCCGCTCGATCTCGCCGCCCGAATAGGCCGCGCCGTCGATCACGATGTGGCCGAACAGGTTGGCCAGGCTGGCGAAATCGCCTTCGGGGTCGATCACGATCTGCTGGACCAGCCCCGCGCTCTCCTCCAGCAGGCGGCGCAGCAGGTGGGATTTGCCCGACCCGCTGTTGCCCTGGACCAGCAGCCGGGTCGCGAGCAATTCCTCGATATCGATCGCAAGGGGGCCGCCCGACGGGTCGGTGCCGATCTGAATGGTTGCGCTCACCCGCTTGCGGTTAGGGGCCTGGGGGATTCGCGCCAAGCGCGCGGACGGTCTTTTTCCAGAGCTTTGCCGCGTGCGGCTCGAGGGAACCGCATCGCAGGACAGGCGTTTGGTCGCCATTACCGAACAAGAAGGATCTGCCATGACTGACAACAGCCAGCCCGACCATGTCACGATCATCAAGGAGCGCGGTGGCTCTGGCGGCGGCATGATGGTGGCGGTGCTCGCGATTGTGCTGATTGCGATTGCCGCGTTCTATCTGCTGTCGAACCGGACCGATCCGAGCAGCAAGGATGCCAGCATCACCGCCGCTGCCAACAAGGTCGGCAACGCCGCGGACAAGGTTGGCGAGGCCGCGCAGGATGCCGCGAAGAAGGTCAACTAAGCGGCCGAAGCCTCAGTCCCCCTGCGGGACTGAGGCACCGGCATAGGGATCGTAAGCGGGCGGTGAAGGTACTGCCGGTGGCGGTGCGACAATCGTCAGCGGCACCGGTGCGCTGCGCCCGCCGCCGGCCGAACTGGCGGCGCTGAGCAAGCTGCGCGCGATCCCTGGCGCGCCGAACAGCACGAAGCAGCCCAGCACCAGCAGACCGCCGCGCCGCACCGACAGCCGTCCGGTGAGCAGTTCGAACCCGAACCAGGCGACCGCGATCACCGCCGCCGAGGTGCCGAGCGGCCCGGTCAGCAGCCGTTCGAACCACCCCGCGGCGGCGAACGGATCGCCGGGCGGACGGATTACGGCAAGGACAAGCGCGGACGACATCACGGCCGCGATGTTCGTCCCATAACGGTCGCAATGCAACCAGCCGTCCCGAAACCGGCGCGATTTGTTCGTGCTGCGCCCGCGAAGTCTATGGCAAGCGCCAGAAGATCATGCCAGACATACCCGGATGATTGCGATTCTTCCGGAGGGGACATGATTTTGCGTAACCGGCTTGCCGCACTGACGCTCGCGCTGGCCGGTCTGCTCGGCGCACCGGGTGCGGCGCTGGCGGCGGTGGCCCCCGATCCTGAGGGTTCGGGAGCGATCATCGGTGCGCTCAACTGGCTTCAGGGCACCCTGCTCGGCACCGTGGCGACGGTCGCGGCGGTGATCGCGGTTGCCTCGGTCGGTTTCATGATGCTGACCGGGCGGATCGACTGGCGGCGCGGGGCGATCGTGATCCTGGGCTGTTTCGTGCTGTTCGGCGCGGCCAGCATAGTCGCGGGCATCCGCGCTTCGGCCGGCGGCTAGGGCCGGGCCATGGCCGCCATGCTCAACCGCAGCACCGTGTTCGTGGCGCTGACCCGCCCGCAGATGTTCGCGGGCGTAACCTATAGCTACTTCGTGTTCAACGCGATCCTCGCGGCCGAGCTGTTTCTGATCTTCAAGAGCTTCTGGGCGCTGGCGATCGCCGCGCTGGTTCACGCGGTCGGGATGGTCGCCTGCCTGCGCGAACCGCGCTTTTTCGACCTGTGGCTGGCGCGGGTCAGCCGCTGCCCGCGGGTCAAGAACTATCGGTTGTGGGGATGCAACTCGTACCGCCCCTGACCAGCGATCCCGCCGTGATCGCGCGCGAGCAGCCGGCAGGCAAGCACTTGCCCTACGCGCGCCATGTCGACGACGTGACGATCGAGACCCGTGACGGGCTGCTGCTGCAGACCGTGCGGCTGGGCGGGCTGCTGTTCGAAACCGCCGATACCGAGGAAATCAACTACCGCGCCGAACTGCGCGATGCGATGCTCAAGGCGGTCGGCTCGTCACGCTTTGCGGTCTATCATCATGTCGTCCGGCGCAAGGCCGAGGCCGCGCTCGACGCGCGTTTTCCCGACGAATTCTCGCGCCACCTCGACGCCCGCTGGCGGTCGCGGCTCGCCGACCGCGAAATGTACGTCAACGAGCTGTTCCTGACGATCGTCCGTCGCCCGCTGCAAGGCCGGGTCGGGATCCTCGACCGGCTGCGCGGGCTGGCCGCGCGGACCGTGACCGACCGCAGCGCTGCCTTCGCCCAGGAAAAGCGCGCGCTCGACGCAGCCAGCGACGCGCTGATCGCCGCGCTCGGGGCCTATTCGCCGCGGCTGCTGTCGGTTTACAAGGACGGGGAGGGCTATTGCAGCGAGCCGCTCGAATTCCTGTCCTTTCTCTACAATGGCGAGATGCGGCCGGTGGTTTTGCCGCATGGCGATCTGGGCCAGCACCTGCCGTTCCGCCGCGCCAGCTTCGGGGCCGAAGCCTTCGAGCTGGGCACCGCCGGGGCCTTCGCCCGCAAGTTCGGAGCGCTGGTCTCGATCAAGGACTATCCGGCCGAAACCCTGCCTGGGATGTTCGACGAGCTGTACCGGATGCCGTTCGAAATGACGGTTTCGCAAAGCTTTGCCTTTGTCGAGCGGGCCGAGGCGCTCAACCGGATGAACCTGGTGCTGCGGCGGATGCGCTCGGCCGAGGACGAGGCGCTGTCGCTGCGTGACGAGCTGACCCGGGCCAAGGACGACGTCGCCGCCGGGCGGGCCGGATTTGGCGAGCACCACAGCACGATCGCGCTCCACGCCGCCAGTCTCGAGGCGCTCGACGGCCAGGTCGCCGAAGTGATCGCTGCGCTGGCCGATCTGGGGATCGTGGCGGTGCGCGAAGATATCGCACTCGAACCCGCGTTCTGGGCGCAGTTTCCGGGCAACTTCCGCTATATCGCGCGCAAGGGGCTGGTTTCGACCGCCAACTTCGCCGGGCTGGCCAGCCTGCACAATTTCCCGGTCGGCAAGGCCCGCGGGAACCATTGGGGCGATGCCGTCACCCTGTTCGAGACGACTGCTGCCGGGCCCTATTTCTTCAGCTTCCACCAGAACGACCTCGGCAACTTCACCGTGATCGGGCCCTCGGGCTCGGGCAAGACCGTGGTGCTCAACTTCCTGCTGGCCCAGGCCCGCAAGTTCTCGCCGCGGATCGTGTTCTTCGACAAGGATCGCGGGGCCGAACTGTTCATCCGCGCGATCGGCGGGCAATATGACCGGCTCAGGCCGGGTGAGCCTTCGGGGCTCAACCCGCTGCAACTCGATGATACCCCGGCCAACCGTCAGTTCCTGATCGAGTGGCTGGTGTTGCTGGCCGGCGGGGCCGATCCGGCCGAGCAGGAGCTGATCAAGGACGCGCTCGACGCCAATTTCACCCAGCCGCGCGGCCATCGCCGCCTGCGCCACCTGGTTGAACTGCTGCGCGGCGCGGCCCGGCCAAAAGCGGGCGATCTCTATGCCCGGATGCGGGCCTGGTGGGGCGAGGGCGAGCGGGCCTGGCTGTTCGACAACGAAGAAGACCTGACCGACCTGTCCGCCGCGACGGTCGGTTTCGACATGACCGCGCTGCTTGACGATCCGGCGGTGCGGACCCCGGCGCTGTTCTATTTCTTCCACCGGGTCGAGGACCGGCTTGATGGCACGCCCTCGATCATCGTCGTCGACGAAGGCTGGAAGGCGCTCGATGACGACGTGTTCGTGCGCCGGATCAAGGATTGGGAAAAGACCATCCGCAAGCGCAACGGGATCGTCGGCTTCGCCACCCAGAGCGCGCAGGATGCGCTCGAAAGCCGGATCGCCAGCGCGATTGTCGAGCAGGCCGCGACCCAGATCTTCATGATCAATCCCAAGGCCCGCGCCGAGGATTACATCGACGGGTTCGGGCTGACCCCGCACGAGTATGAACTGGTCCGGACCTTGCCTGACTCTTCGCACTGCTTCCTGATCAAGCACGGCAACGAAAGCGTGGTCGCGCGGCTCAACCTGTCGGGCGAAAAGGACATCCTGACGATCCTGTCGGGCCGCGAATCGACCGTCCGGCTGTTCGACGAGCTGTCGGCCAAGACCGGGCTCGATCCGACCGCGTGGATGCAGCAATTGCTGGAGCGCGCGCCATGAGCTGCGCCGCGATCCAGACCGGCAACCACTTCCTCGGCGGGGTGCTGGCCCAGGTCGATTGCCAGGCCCAGGCGATCGGTGCCTATGGCTATGGCGCGCTGGCCGATCCGGGTTCGCCGGTCGCCGCCCTGCTGCTGGCCGCGCTCACGCTGTTCATCGCGCTTTACGGGGTCCGCCTGATGTTCGGCGAAGCGCCGGACGGGCGCGATCTGGTCGGCAGTCTGGTCAAGATCGGGATCGTCCTGACCCTCGCGACCAGCTGGCCGGCCTGGCGCACGCTGGCCTATCAGGTGGTGCTCGATGGCCCGGGCCAGATTGCCGGGCAGGTCGGGCTGGCCTCGGGCCTGCCAGGGGGGCGCGGCGATCTCAACCGGCGGCTCGACAATATCGACGAAGGAATTCTGGCGCTGACCGCTTATGGCACCGGACGGCTGGTCGGCGCGGTGGCCAACACTTCCGATCAAGGCGACATTTCGCGCGGGATTGCGCTGGCCGACCGGACCGGGTTCGCCTGGGGCCGGGTCGCGTTTCTGGCCGGAACCATCGGTCCCCTCGCCATTGTCCGGCTCGCCGCCGGAATTCTGCTGGCGCTTGCCCCGCTGATGGCGGCGCTGCTGCTGTTTGCCGGAACCCGCGACGTGTTCATCGGCTGGCTGCGCGCCTTGGGGGCCTGCGCGCTGGGGGCCGTGGTGCTGGCGCTGGTCTATGGGGTCGAGCTGGCGATGCTCGAAGGCTGGCTCAACGATGCGCTCGGGCAGCGCCAGGGCAATGTCCTGGTCCCGGCCGCGCCGACCGAACTGATCGTGATCGCGCTGGCCTTTTCGGCGGTGGCCTGGGGCGCGCTGGCGCTGGTGGTGCGGATGACGTTCTTTGCCGCGCCGGGCTGGCAGCGGCTGGCCCGGGCGCTCGCCGATCGCGCCGATGGATTGGCGCCGCGTCTGCAATTTGCCGGTGCCGCTCCCGGTGCCACCGCGCCGCCTACGGCCCCGCGCGCGCAGCAGGTTGCCGACGCCGTGGCCCAGTCGATGCGCCGCGAAGAACGCAGCTCCGAATATTCGCGCCGGATCGGCTCGGCGACGCTGGGCGGCAGCACGGCGAGCGGCGGCGTCCGTCCGGCGGTGGCTGGCCCCGGCCCGCACGAAGCCCTGGGCGGCTCCTATCGCCGCACCAGTCGCCGTTCCTCTTCTGCCGCCTCGAAAAGGGATAGCACCCCATGAACAAGCCCCAGGATCCGGCCTTGGCCGACTATTACCAGGCGGCGGAAACATGGGCCGAGGATCGCCGCGACGATGATCGGCGCGCGCTGCGGACCGCCTGGATCGTCGCGGGCGTGGCCGCCGCTGTGGCCGTGATCGAGGCCATCGGGCTGGTGCTGCTGATCCCGCTCAAGCAGGTCGAGACGCAGACCGTGATGGTCGACCGGCAGACCGGGTTCGTCCAGACGCTCAACCTCGCCAAGGGCCAGGCGATCGAGCCCGACCAGGCGCTGGTCCAGTCGATGCTGGCGCAATATGTCACCAACCGCGAAGGCTTCAACGCCGCCGCGCTCCAGGACAGCTACAAGAAGGTCGCACTGTGGTCGACCGGCGATGCCCGCAGCCAGTACATCGCCGCGATGCAGGCCAGCAACCCGGCCAGCCCGCTGGCGACCCTGCCGCGTTCGGCGGTGGTGACGGCCGAAGTGCGCTCGATCTCGCCGCTTGGCCCGAACACCGCGCTGGTCCGGTTCGCGACGCTACGGACCGATCCGGGCGGGGTGCCGGTCCAGCAGGGAATCTGGGCGGCGGTAATCAAGTACCGCTTTTCCGCCGCCGGGATGAGCGCCGACAGCCGTCTGGTCAATCCGCTTGGCTTTCAGGTGACTGGCTACAACAAGACGGCTGAGATCCCGCCCGGCGCGGTCCCCGCCGCGCCGCTGGTTCAACCCGAAGCCATGCCCGCGCCACTGCCTGCGACGGCGCAAACGGGCGCACCGTCACCGGCCCCGGCGCGGTGAAGTACCGGGCCATCGCCCTTCTGGCCGTGCTGGCCGCACCGGTGCTGGCTCAGGCCCCGCGTCCGCTCGATTCGGATGCGCGGATCGAAACGGTCGAATGGCGTGATGGCGCGGTGATCCCCTTGCGCACCACCCAGGGCGGGGCCCTGACGGTGATCTTTGCCCCCGGCGAAGCGATCCAGACCGTGGTGGTCGGCGATCCCCGGGCGGTCGATGTGCTGGTCGCCCCGCAGGCGGATTCGCTGCAGCTGCGCACCCCGCGCCCGCCCGCAAGTGAGAGTATCGAGGTGCGGACCCAGCTGCGTTTGTACCGGTTCCGGCTGGTGCTCGGTCCGGCCAATGACGTCGTTTATGCTGTAAGGTTCAGCGTCCCCGCGCCGGTCGGCGAAGGGGTGCCAGCCGCCAGCCCGGCCGCCGCGAGCACGGTCTATGCGCTCAAGGGCACCGCCACTTTGCGCCCGGCGAAGGTCAGCGACGACGGGGCCAAGACCTATATCGAATGGGCCCCCGACCAGACCCTGCCCGCGGTCTTTGCGGTCAACCCGCTGGGCGAGGAGGAGACGGTCGACGCCTATATGCGCGGCGAGGTAATGGTGATCGATCGGATCTACAGCCGGCTGGTGTTCCGGATCGGCAAGTTCAAGGCGCAGGCCGACCGGCCGGTGCCGCAGCGGAGCAAGTCATGAGCGCGGCCACCCTTGGCGCACCCGAACCGGGCGATCCCCGCCCGCTGGTGGCAGGGACGCCGTCCAACCGGGGCGTGTGGATCTTCGCTGGGATCGCGCTGCTGGGGGCAGCCGCGTTGTTTGCCACGCTCGAGGCGCGGCGCAGTGCCAATACCGCCGACCCGCTCAAACCCGCGCAGGTCCAGGGCGAGGGCATGATCCTGCCGCCGCCGCCACTCGCGCTCGACGATCCCCTCGCTGGATCGGCCTATGGCTATGGCCCGCCGGCCTGGTCGCAGCCCGAACCGCCCCGGATCATCGTTGCCCCGCCGCCGGGCCCACGGCGCGGCAATCGCAACCCGCAAGTGATCTATGCTCCCGGCCCGCCGGTCTATCAGCAGCCGCCGACTCCCCAACCCGGCGTGGTCTATACCGACCCGGTCTATCAGGCTCCGGCTGCCGCTGCGGCGCCCAGCGATTCGACCGGGCTCGGGCTCAACCGGGTCAAGGCCAGCCGCTTTGCCAATCCCTCGACCACGATTCCGCAAGGCGCGGTGATCCAGGGGGTGCTCGAGACCGCGCTCGATTCCACTCGCCCCGGCCCGGCCCGGGCGATCGTCTCGCGCGATGTCCGCAGCTTCGACGGCAGCCGCGTGCTGGTCCCGCGCGGCAGCAAGCTGTTCGGCGATTACAAGGCTGACCTCGCCTCGGGCCAGAACCGGGCGATGATCCAGTGGACCCGGCTGATGCGCCCCGACGGGGTAGTGATCGCGCTCGATTCCCCGTCGGCCGATCCGCTCGGCCGGGCCGGGGTCAAGGGCAAGGTCAACTCGCACTTCTTCAGCCGGTTCGGCAATGCCCTGCTCCAGTCGATCCTTGACCTTGGCGTCAATTACGGGACCAGCAAGGCGACCGGCGGGACGGTGATCGTCGGCCTGCCGGGCAGCACGGTGCCGATCAATCCGCAGCAAAGCGAATCGATCAAGCCAACGCTCAAGGTCGCGCACGGCACCCCGGTTTCGGTGTTCGTCGCGCGCGATCTCGATTTCAGCGAGGTCGAACGGTGAGCCTGGCCGGGGGCCAAGTCTACCTCGACAGCTACCTCGCGCCGCTGGCTCCGTGGCTCGGCCGCGACGACGTGACCGACATCTTCGTCAATCGCCCCGGTGAAGTGTGGATCGAGACGCTGACCGGCGAACTTGAGCGGCACGAGACGCCGGGCTTGACCCGCACCGTGCTGCTGCGGCTCGCCCGGCAGATCGCGGCGGCCAATGCCCAGGGGATCAACCGCGAAAGCCCGCTGCTGGCCGCCAGTCTGCCCGATGGATCACGGGTCCAGGTGGTGCTGCCTCCGGCGACGCGCGGCGATGTCGCGATCGCGATCCGCCGCCATGTGATCCAGGATCTCGATCTCGACAGCTATCGTCCGGCCCTGTCCGGGGCTTCGCTGGGGCCGCTCGGCGCGGGCGAGCGCAAGCGCGCGAGGTCTGATGATGATCCGGTCGCCGCGCTGCGCCGCGCGGTGCGGGACCGGCGCAACGTGCTGATTTCCGGCGGGACCTCGACCGGCAAGACGACCTTCCTGAATGCCCTGCTGCGCGAAGTGCCGGGGCACGAGCGGCTGATCCTGATCGAGGATGCCGCCGAACTGCAGCTCCGCCATGCCAATGCAGTCGGGCTGATCGCGGCGCGCGGCAACCAGGGCGAGGCCGATGTCGATGCCGAAGACCTGCTGATCGCGGCGCTGCGGATGCGGCCCGACCGGATCATCCTGGGCGAATTGCGCGGGCGCGAGGCGATGACCTTTCTCCGCTCGGTCAACACCGGGCATCCCGGATCGCTGACCACGATTCACGCCGACAGCCCCGAACGCGCGATCGATCAGCTGGCGCTGCTGGTGCTGCAATCGGGCAGCAAGCTCGGCTGGGATGACGTGGTCCGCTACATCCGCCGCTCGATCGATATCGTGGTGCAATTGTCGCGGGTGGATGGTGTCCGACGGATCGAAGCGGTCAGCCTGCTCGATTAGCAGCCAATGCGTTCAGTGCGACCACCGCGCATCGATCGGGTGTTCGCTCAGGTGGCGCGTCACGCTGCGGCCTTTGTCGGTGGTCTGGGTCCAGACCATCACTGCAGCGGCGCAGGCGAAGGCGTATAGGACATAACGCATGCATCGCTCCCTGTTGCCGATTGTGTGGTCGGGCAGACTCTGGGCGCGGGGCGTGAACGCGGGGTGATCGGGCGTGGTAACCCGGCTTTAACCCTAAGTTGTGCCCAGCAGGTCGGCCCACTCGGGATGGCGGGCAAAGGCGGCGGCGACGTAGGAGCATTGCGGCTCGATCAGAAAGCCCTCGGCGAGGGCATCGGCGACCAGCGCCTCGACCAGCCGCGCAGCCACCCCGCGCCCGCCGATTTCGGGGGGGACCAGCGTGTGCTCGGCGACCCGGGCATGACCGTTGTCGACCCAGGTCAGTCGCCCGATCGCCTGATTCCCGGCGACATGGGCGTGGTATTCCCCGGCTGCGCCGCCGCCGTGGCGGGTGATCGTGACCTGTTCCATCGGGTACTCCTGCTTGACGCCCGGTGCGGGCTGCATAAGGCGAAATGGTGATGCAGTTTCTTTCCGACAATGCCGCCGCCGTCCACCCCCGGGTGTGGGACGCGCTGCGCGCCGCCGATGCGCCACAGCCACCTTACGATGGTGACGGGCTGAGCCTCGCGCTGGACGAAGCCTTTGCCGATCTGTTCGGGCGGTCCTGCACGGTGCTGTGGGTGGCGACCGGGACGGCAGCCAATTGCCTCGCGCTGGCCAGCATGGTTCCGCCCCACGGCGGGGTGATCTGCCACCGCGAAGCCCATATCGAGACCGACGAGGGGGGCGCGCCGGGGTTCTACACCCACGGGGCCAAGCTGATCCTGGCCGAGGGTGAGGGGGCCAAGCTCACCCCAGCGACGATCGACGCGGCGATCGGAGCGATCCGCAAGGACGTCCATCAGGTTCAGCCGCAGGCGGTTTCGGTCACCCAGGCGAGCGAATATGGCCGGTGCTATCGTCCTGAGGAGATGGCCGCGATTGCCGCCGCGGCGCAAGGTCATGGCCTCGCGCTCCACGTCGATGGCGCGCGCTTCGCCAATGCGGTGGCGTTTCTGGGGTGCAGCCCGTGGGAGGCCTGTGCCGGGGCAAGCGCGCTCAGCTTTGGCTGCGTCAAGAACGGCGGGATGAGCGCCGAGGCGCTGGTATTCTTCGATCAGGGTCTGGCCGATGTCGCCCGGCTGCGCCGCAAGCGCGCCGGGCACCTGCAATCCAAGGGCCGGTTCCTCGCCGCGCAAGTGCTGGCAATGGTCGAGGACGGGCTGTGGCTCGACAACGCCCGCGCCGCCAATGCCGCTGCACAGGAATTGGCCGAGGCAGCAGCCGAACGCCTGCTCCATCCGGTCGAGGCCAACGAGCTGTTCCTGACCTGCACGGCTGCCGAGCGCGCGGCACTCCGCACCCAGGGCTTCTCGTTCTACGACTGGGGCGACGATGCGGCCCGGCTGGTTACCGCCTGGAACAGCGATCCGGCTCACGTCGCCGCGCTGGCCCGCGCGATCGCCGCGCTGTGAATTCGGCCGCCGCCGGGCGCTCGGACGCCCGCAACCTGTTCGGGTTTGTCGTCCTCACGCTGATCTGGGGCTCAACCTGGCTGGTGATCAAGGACCAGATCAGCGCGGTCCCGGTCGGGTGGTCGGTCACCTGGCGGTTTGCCCTGGCCACGCTGGGGATGTTCGCGCTGGCTCTGGTCCGGCGCGAAACGCTTGGCCTGACCCGCCCGGCCATGCTGCTCGCCGCAGTGACCGGGCTGTTCCAGTTCGCGGGCAATTTCCAGCTGGTCTACCGCTCGGAGCACTACCTGACCTCGGGGATCGTCGCGGTGTTCTTCGCGTTGTTGCTGGTCCCCAATGCGCTGCTGGCCCGGTTGTTCGTCGGCACCCCGGTCACGCGGCGGTTCCTGGGCGGCAGCGTGGTAGCGCTGGCGGGGATCGGGCTGCTGTTCCTCCATGAATACCGGATCGCTCCGGCCGGGCCGGCGGTGCTGACCGGGCTGCTGCTGGCGAGCTGCGCCTTGCTCAGCGCGTCGATCTCCAATGTCCTGCTCGCGACCGATCTGGCCAGGCGGCAGGCGATGGTGCCGTTCATCGCCTGGTCGATGCTGTGGGGCGCGCTCGGCAATGCACTGTTCGCCTGGATCAGCAGCGGTGCCCCGGTGTTCGATCCGCGTCCGCAATACCTGTGGGGGATCGCCTATCTCGGCCTGATCGGCTCGGTGGTGACTTTCCCGCTTTATACCGCGCTGATCCGCGACTGGGGACCGGGCAAGGCGGCCTATAACGGCGTGCTGGTGCCGGTGGTGGCGATGGGGCTGTCGACCCTGTTCGAAGGCTACCGCTGGTCGGCGCTGGCGATGGGCGGGGCGGTGCTGGCGATGGCCGGGTTACTGATCGCGCTTTCGGGCCGCAAGGCAGGCGGTTAGGCCCTGACGGTAGCCGGGATAGCGCGGGCTCCAGCCCAGCACCCGCCGGGCCTTGCGGTTCGCGACCCGGCGGTTCTCGGCATAGAAGGCGCGGGCCATCGGGCTGAGCGCGGCCTGCTCGAGCGACTGCAACGTTGGCAGCGGCAGGCCGAGCAGGCGGCAGGCCTGCTCGATCACCGCATTCTGGCTGCCGGGCTGGTCATCGGCCACATTGTAGGCCCCGGCCGGGGCCTCGAGCGCGCGCAGCGCTGCGCTGACGATATCGTCGACATGGACCCGGCTGAACACCTGATCCGGCAGGTCGACCCGGTGCGCCGCGCCGCCTTCCACCCGCTCCAGCGCCGAGCGCCCCGGACCATAAATTCCGGGCAGGCGCAGCACCCGCGCGCCGCGTGCCAGCCAGTCCCGGTCGGCGTCGGCCCGCGCGGTTCGGCGACCGGTCCCGGTCGGGGCGCTTTCATCGACCCAGGCCCCGCCCGTATCGCCGTAAACTCCGGTCGAGGACAGATAGACCAGCTGCTTGCCGGCCAGGGCATCGCCATAGCCATCCAGCACCGGGTCGCAGCCGGTCCCTTCGGGCGGGACCGAAGACAGGACATGGCTCGCATCGGCCAGCGCCAGCCTGATGTTGCTGGTATCGCCGAAAGCCAGCGTGCCGCTGCGCCCGGTCGAGATCACTTCCCAGCCCTGCATTTCAAGCGCGGCGGCGATGCGGCTGGCGGTATAACCGAGCCCGAAGATGAAAATGCGCTGCATTGCCGCTTTCCATAGGCGGCGCGGCTGGCAATCGAAAGCATTGTCCCTAAGTTGGTCCCCATGGACATCGCCAGCAGACCTTCCGACCCCGTGACCAACCCCGAAGTGGCCGACGCCGCGGCGCCGCCCAAGGCCCCGGCGACGATCCGGCGCGAGGACTACCAGCCTCCGGCCTGGCTAGTGCCGCAAACCGCGCTCGATTTCGCTTTGGGGCTTGAAGCGACGCGGGTGACCGCGCGGCTTTCGGTCGAGCGCAATCCGGCCGGCGCAGCGGATTCGGTGCTGCGCCTCAATGGTGACGGGATCAGCGCCGAAGCGGTTTCGGTCGATGGCGTTGCGGTCAACACCTGGCGGATGGACGGCCCTGACTTGCTGGTCGAGCTGCCGGGGACGAGCCACAGCGTCGAGATCATCACCCGGATCAACCCGGCCGCCAACACCCAGCTGATGGGGCTCTATGCCTCGAACGGGATGCTCTGCACCCAGTGCGAGGCCGAGGGCTTTCGCCGGATCACCTTCTTCCCCGACCGGCCCGACGTGCTTTCAACCTATTCGGTGCGGATGGAGGGGCATAAGCAGGCGTTTCCGGTGCTGCTGTCGAACGGCAACTGCACCGCGACCGGCGATGGCGCCGATGGCA
>CALCQB010000275.1 GCA_937897535.1 uncultured Novosphingobium sp.
CCTGAGGTCGCAAGGCACAACCACGCTCATCGCCGCGCTCACCAACCTTGGTAGCGTCACGATTGCTGATGAGGGCTGAAATGCTGGCGTATTTAAGGATGTCGCCGCATCGATACCGCTGCATCAGGCTCTAGTTGCCATCTGCATCGACCATGAAAACCATCGGCTTCCCGCGAGACTCAGGCTCCCAGCCGGCATGCAAGGCTGCCTGAATTCCCCGTGATAAAATGGCGTCGTTGATCTGAAGACGGCCGCGCTGCATGCCCTTCAGCAGGCGCTTTGGCGGGGGAAATTCCAGCAAGGCTCCGCGCTGGGTGCCCTTGCGCTGCAAGGCGACGGTCATGCCTTTCCATCCTTGAGACTCGCTCCACTGCGGCTCGCTGCGCAGCTCCCATTCATATTGAAGCCCGTCGACGTCGACGATACCGGAAAGCCTGTGGATGTTGCTCATGCGGGCACGCCTAGCAGATATATGACCACAAACCATCGCTCGGTTGCGATTTCCGCAGGGTTCTGCGACTTTCGAGCCTCATCACTCGAACCAAATCGTAACAGCAAATCGTTGCAAATAAGCTGAGTAGACCGTCTATTTGACGATTTACTCAGCGATTTCAATGAGTTGGTGCCCAGAAGAGGACTCGAACCTCCACGCCCTTGCGAGCGCCAGCACCTGAAGCTGGTGCGTCTACCAATTCCGCCATCTGGGCACGGGGCAGTCAGGCCGAAGCGCCGCTGCCGGGTAGGAGGGCGCCACTAGCGGGGGGGTGGCGGGGTTGTCAACGCTTGTTTGGTGCTGAATTCGGCAAAACTGCTTGCCGCCGGGCCCGCGCTCTGGAACCAATTGCAAATCGGGACCGATCGAGTCCCCGCGAGGAGAGTGACCATGCCCCAGTTTGACCTGATTATCCGCGGCGGGACGATCCACGACGGGACCGGTGCGGCGGGCCGGGTTGGCGATGTCGCGGTCAAGGACGGGCGGATCGCGGCGGTGGGCGAGGTTGCAGGCGATGGCGCGGCGGAGATCGATGCGGCGGGGCTGCTGGTCACCCCGGGCTTCGTCGACGTCCACACCCACTATGACGGTCAGGTCACCTGGGAAAGCCGGCTGTCGCCCTCGTCCGGGCACGGGGTGACCACGGTGGTGATGGGCAACTGCGGGGTCGGGTTCGCGCCGTGCCGTCCCGGCCAGCGCGGGATGCTGGTCAAGCTGATGGAGGGGGTGGAGGACATTCCCGAAGTGGTGATGACCGAGGGCCTGCCGTGGAACTGGGAGACGTTCCCCGAATACCTCGATGCGCTGGCGGCGCGGCGGCTCGATATCGATGTCGCAGCGCAGATCCCGCATTCGGCCTTGCGGGTCTATGTTATGGGGGAACGCGCGGCGCGGCAGGAAGCGCCGACCGCGGCGGACCTGGCGGCGATGCGCGGGCTGGTGACCGAGGGGATCGCGGCGGGGGCCTTCGGGGTCACCACCTCGCGCAATGTCATGCACCGGACCAAAGCCGGGGAGCTGGCGCCGAGCCTCCATTCCGATGTCGACGAGCTGTGCGCGCTGGCTGGCGGGCTGAACGATGCCGGGGCCGGCGTGTTCCAGATCATCCCGGCCCCTTCTGAGCCGGCCGAGGTCGAATTCCCGATCCTGCGGCAGGTCGCCGAGAGCTCGGGCCGGCCGGTCTCGTTCACGCTGCTCGAGGTGCCGGGGCAGCCGGGCGCGGGCTGGCGGCATCATCTGGCCGGGCTTGAGCAAGCCGCCGCCGATGGCCTGACCATGCGCGGGCAGGTTGCGCCGCGCCCGGTGGGGATGTTCTTCGGGCTCGACCTGTCGCTGCACCATTTCAGCAGCCACCCGAGCTACAAGGCGATCGCCGAGCTGCCCCTGGCCGAGCGGGTAGCGATCCTGCGCGATCCGGCGTTCCGGGCCAAGCTGTTGGCCGAGCAGCCCGAGGACAGCAATCCGACCACGCTGATGCTGATCGCGGCGTTCCGCGCGGCCTATCAGTGGGACCAGCTGCCGAATTACGAGCCGCGCCGCGAAGACCGGGTCGATGCGCGGGCCGAGGCGGCGGGCCGGTCGCTCGACGAATATGCCTACGATGCCTTGCTCGGCAACGATGGCCACGCGGTGTTCTATCTGCCGGCCGCGAACTATACCGAGGGCAACCTCAAGGCGGTGCGCGAGATGCTCGGCAATCCGCACACGCTGATGGCGCTGGCCGATGGCGGGGCGCATTACGGGCTGATCTGCGACGCCAGCTTCCCGACCTATTTCCTCCAGCGCTGGGTCCGCGATGCCGCGCCGGACGAGGCGATCGGCCTGCCCGAGGCGATCGCCGAGCTGACCGGCAAGGCCGCCGCGCTGATCGGGCTGACCGATCGCGGGCGGATCGCGGTGGGGATGAAGGCTGACCTCAACGTGATCGACCTCGCGGCGCTCAAGCTGCACGTGCCGACGATTGAATACGATCTGCCGGCCGGGGGCAAGCGGATGCACCAGAAGGCCGACGGGATTGTGCTGACGGTGGTTTCGGGCGAGGTGACCTACCGCGGCGGGGTCCACACCGGGGCGCTGCCGGGGCGGCTGGTCCGGCGCGGGGAGCTGGCCGCCGCCGCCTGAGCCGCTTCCCCCCGGGACAGGCTGGCGGCGCGGGGCCGGGTCCCTAGAGCCGCTGGATGCGCGGACGTCTGATCCTGATCCTGGGCGACCAACTGAGCCCCGGGCTGTCGTCGCTGCAGGCGGGCGACCCGGCGACCGACCGGGTGCTGCTGGCCGAGGTGATGGCCGAGGCGAGCTATGTCCCGCACCACAAGAAGAAGCTGGCCTTCGTCTTTTCCGCGATGCGCCATTTCGCCGATGAACTGCGCGGGCTGGGCTGGCAGGTCGACTATGTGAAGCTGGACGATCCCGGCAACAGCGGCTCGCTCGGCGGCGAAGTGCAGCAGGCGCTGGGGCGGCACGGGCTGACCCGGGTGCTGGTGACCGAGCCGGGCGAATGGCGGCTGCTGAATGAAATGCACGGCTGGCCCGATTGCGAACTGCTGCCGGATCACCGCTTCCTCGCCGATCGCCACGGCTTTGCCGACTGGGCCGAGGGCCGCAAGGGCCTCAGGATGGAGCATTTCTACCGGCTGATGCGGCGCAAGACCGGATTGTTGATGGAGGGCGACCAACCGGCCGGGGGGCGCTGGAACTTCGACGCCGAAAACCGCAGCAAGGCCGATCCCGATCTGCTGCTGCCGCGCCCGCCGCGGTTCGCACCGGACGCGATCACCCGCGAAGTACTGGATCTGGTGGCGGCACGCTTTCCGGACAATTTCGGCACGCTCGAGCCGTTCTGGTTCGCGGTGACCCGCGCCGATGCCGAGGCGGCCTTTGCCCATTTCGTCAGGCACGCGCTGCCGCAGTTCGGGACCTATCAGGATGCCATGCTGGAGGGGCAGGCGTTCCTCTATCACGCGGTGGTTTCGCCATACCTCAACGCCGGACTGCTCGATCCGCTGGCGATGTGCCGCACGGTCGAGGCGGAATGGCGCGCCGGTCGGGTTCCGCTCAACAGCGCGGAGGGGTTCATCCGCCAGGTGATCGGCTGGCGCGAATTCGTCCGCGGGATCTACTGGTGGAACATGCCGGGGTACGAGCGGGTCAATGCCCTAGAGGCGCAGCGCCCGCTACCGGCGTTCTACTGGACGGCGGATACCAAGATGGCCTGCGTCTCGGCCTGCGTCAGCCAGACCCGCGACGAGGCCTATGCGCACCATATCCAGCGGCTGATGGTGACCGGCAACTTCGCACTGCTGGCCGGGATCGACCCGCACGCGCTGCACGAATGGTATCTGGCGGTCTATGCCGACGCCTACGAATGGGTCGAGCTGCCCAATACAGTGGGGATGAGCCAGTTTGCCGACGGCGGCCTGCTGGCGAGCAAGCCCTATGCGGCGAGCGGGGCCTATATCGACCGAATGAGCAACTATTGCCGGGGCTGCGCTTATGACGTGAAGGCCAAGGCCGGGGCGGACGCGTGCCCGTTCAACCTGCTGTACTGGCACTTCATCGCCCGCCACCGGAACCGGATTTCCCGCAATCCGCGGATGGCGCAGATGGTCCGGACCTGGGACAAGTTCGCGCCCGAAAAACAGGACCAGCTATGGCGCGATGCCGAGCGGTTTCTGGACGGACTTGGCTGACCGGCAACGGTCCGAACAGAACTTCACATTGTCCCAGTCGCGCGCCCATTTCTTGCGCCAGGTGAACGGCAGGCCGCAAGCGGCGCAGGTCTTGCTGGGGAGGTCGGCCTTGCGGCGCATCTTTGGCATCTCAGTAAGGGATCCGGGTGCCGTCCCAGGCGAACAGCCCGCCGCTGTCGGCCGGGGTCAGATCAGCGATCACCGCCAGCAACTGCCCGGCGGCCTGATCGGGCGAGAACAGCTTGCCGGGGGGAAGCCCGCGCTGGAACGGGGCAGACAGGGCACTGTCGACCGTACCAGGATGCAGCGCAGCGGCGACCGCCTGCGGATGGCTGCGCGCGAGTTCGATCGCGAAGTTCCGGACCAGCATGTTGAGCGCGGCCTTGCTCGCGCGGTAGGAATGCCACCCGCCCAGCCGGTTGTCACCGATCGAGCCGACCTTGGCCGAGAGCACGGCAAAGACGGCGCGGGTATTGCGGGGCATCAGCGGCAGGAAATGCTTGGCGATCAGCGCCGGGCCGATTGCGTTGGCGGCATAGGCCTCGGCCATCGCCGCCGGATCGAGGCCGCGCCAGCTCTTCTCCGGGGCGATGTCGCGTGCCGGATCGTGCAACAGGCCGGTGGCAACGATCACCAGCGCGGGTGGCGCATCAAGTGCGGCTGCCGCGACCGCGATGCTGGCTTCGTCGGCCAGGTCGAAAGCGAAGCGCGTTGCCCCCGGCGGTACGGCTGCCGCGCTGCGCACCCCGGCGTGGACTGCACCGAATTCGTCGCTTGCGATCAGCCGCTCGGTCAACGCCCGGCCGATCGCGCCGCTCGCACCAAACACCACGGCTGAGAATGGCGAGGGGGTAATCACCAGTGGGACGTGCCCGATGCCGCGCCACGCAGTAACCTGCCGATTGGGGCACTGGCCTATGAGCCATGTTGCCGTGAGCAAGCGTTCGGCCTTGATGCGGCACATGCAGCCTGACTCATTACCTTTGCCCGTGAGAATCTTCGGCCTGGCCGGGATTTTGCCGCAAATCGCCTGTCTGGCGATCGCTTTGACCTTGCCGGACTGGCGCTGGACGGCGCTGGCGGCGGGTTGCTTTTACGCCGCGCTCATTCTCGCGTTTCTTGGCGGACTATGGTGGATGCAGGCGATGCTGCGCGGCGAGCGCGGGTGGGAGCCTTATGTCTTCGCCGTGCTGCCCAGTCTTGGTGGTCTGGCGGCCTTGCTGCCGTGGAGCCTCGGCTGGACCTGGCCCGGACCATCGCTTGTGCTGCTGGGACTGGCGTTGCTGCTGAGCCCGCTGATTGACCGCTATCTCGCGCGATTTCTGCCGGTCCCGTCCGGTTGGCTGCGATTGCGACTGATCATGGCGAGCGGGCTGGGCGGGCATACCCTGCTGATGGGTCTCAGTTCGCCCTAGCTCACTTGGCGGCTAACAAGGGTCGCTCGGACACGTCGGCTTGCCACATTGCGATAACCTTGTCGGCCAGCTCCGAGCCCGAACGCCAGGCCCCTTCGACCTGCGGCCCCATGCACCAGTCGCCGCAGGCACCCAGCCGCAGTTCGGGGTTCCACAGTGCTTCGCCGTGCTGGCCGTAGGACAGGGAAAAGCGCCAGCGATGGGCCTTGAGGAAGATCGGTTCGGGCAGGGCCTGGCCCGCTTCGGCGGCGAACAGCGCGAGCAGCTGGATCGCCACCTCCTCACGGTCGGCTTCTAGCGCCTGCTGCGACCACTCGGGCCCGGCCTGGATCACCCAGCATTCGGCCGGGCCGCGCCCCGGCTTGGAATTGTTGCGCGCGGCCCAGGCGATCGCGCCGCGGTCGCGCAGAAAAGCGGGCAGGCCGGGCAGAGGTTCGGCGAAGGCGGCCATCACCGTCCAGCATGGGCGCGAGCGGGCCGAGGCTGCTTCGCGCGCCATGTCGAGATCGTGCAGCGACAGCAGCGGCGCAGCCTGTTCCGACGGAATCGCTATCACCAGCGCGGCGAATGGACCGTCGTTCAGCCCGGGTCCGCGCACGAACCAGTCCTGCCCGCGGTGTTCGATCCGCTGGACCAGCGCGCCAAACCGCACATCGTGTTCGCCGCATTGCGCCGCGATCAGGCTGCTCATCGCCGGCACCCCGACCAGCGCACCCTCCGGGCCATCCGGCCATTCGGCAATCAGCCCCGACCGGCGCCAGTCAGCGATCTGCGCGGCGAAGGCTCCGTCACCTGGCTCGACGTACTGGCAGCCGAAATCCCAAGTTAAATCATCGAGGTGCAAGGTCGAAAGTCGCCCGCCGGGGCGCTTGCCCTTGTCGAACAGAACCACATCGCAGCCTTCGGACTTGAGCCGCGTGGCACAGGCCAATCCAGCGATCCCGGCGCCGACGATTCCGATTTTCAGCGCCGCTGCCACGCTGCGTCAACCATGGCCCATCAGCGCCAGAACTTCCTTGCGGCTGCTCGGGTCGTTGCGGAAACAGCCCAGCACCTTGCTGGTCACCATGTCGACCCCGTGGGTGCGGACTCCGCGCCCGGTCATGCAGCCGTGTTGGGCCTTGATCACCACCGCGACGCCGAGCGGATTGAGGTTCTCCCACACGCATTGCGCCACTTCGGCGGTCAGGCGCTCCTGAATTTGCAGCCGCCGGGCATAGCCATGCAGCACGCGGGCCAGCTTGGAAATGCCGACCACTCGGTCGGTCGGCAAATAGGCGATCGAGGCGGTGCCGACGATCGGCGCGAGATGATGCTCGCAATGCGAATGAAACGGAATGTCACGCAGCAGCACGACTTCGTCATAGCCCGCAACTTCTTCGAAAGTGCGCTGCAGATGGATCGCCGGGTCTTCGTCATAGCCAGCGCAGTATTCCTTCCAGGCCCGGCCATAGCGGGCAGGGGTGTCGAGCAGGCCTTCGCGGGTCGGATCGTCGCCGGCCCAGCGCAGCAGGGTGCGGACCGCTTCCTGCACTTCGTGGGGAACAGGAAGCTTGTCGGTCGCGGCTTCAGGCACCAGATGGCCGTGCATGAGGTTCATGACAAATCCCTGTACTGGAGTTTCTGCCGGTCGCCGTCGGGAGGGGGATGGGCGTTGGCGGCGACCGACATCTTCGAACTAGGTTTTCGCGGTGGAGTCTGCGATATGGCCATACGGGTAGTGGAGTGGGGGATGCTGGAGTGCCGATGACGCCGGAGTCTCTGATTGCCAATAGCAAGGTCGCCGCCGTGGTCAGCGACCCGCGCCAGGCTGACAATCCCATCGTCGCGTGCAACGAAGCGTTCATGCAGCTGACCGGTTACCCGCGCGCCGAGATTGTCGGGCGCAACTGCCGTTTCTTGCGGGGCGAGCGGACCGAGCCTGAGCAAACCGCGATGCTGCGCGAAGCTGTGGCGGAAAGACGCCCGGTGATGGTCGAACTGATCAACTACAAGAAAGACGGCACGGCCTTCCGCAACGCGGTGATGATTGCGCCGCTGTTCGACGAGCAAGGCGAGCTGGCCTATTTCCTCGGTTCGCAGATGGAAATCGACGATAGCGGGGCCAGCCGGCACGAGCGGGCCCGCGGCTTGGTCGAAGGTCTCAGTCGCCGGCAGCGCCAGATCCTCGAAGCGCTGGCCAAGGGCCGGCTCAACAAGCAGATCGCCTGGGAGCTGGATCTGACCGAACGGACGATCAAGATGCACCGCGCTGCCATGCTCCGCGCGCTGGGGGTTCGGACTGTAGCCGAAGCGATCCGAATTGCGATCGAGGCCGGGCTTTAATTTAATTGACGCGTAATTATTGCTTAGTAGGCCAGTCAACGCGGCGATATCCAGTGCTTGGTCAAGAAACGCGCCGCAGAGGTTGCATTCTGCTTGGTTCGGGCGGTTGCCTCTTGCCGACAAGGCTGTTAACTACCCACTCGATTCTGGTGTCGCCCGCACCAGTCCCCGTTTCATTAGGATAGGCAGAGACATGGCCAACGAACCCAAAACCTGGATTGAACCCGAGATCGCGGAACTGGAAATCGACGAGACCAACGCGTTCCCTAACCTCGGTGCAGATATCGGCGGCAACCCGGCGATTGACTGCCAGCGCTCCTAATCGCTTTGCGCGGGCCAATAAGGTCCGCGCTGTGATGGCGGCCTGGTCGCCAAGCCTGCCGAAGCACGTTACCCTGTTTCCGGCGCGCTTTTTCGTACGCTGCGCCGGTCGTCAGTCCGCGATTGCGGCAATATCAGTGGGTGAACCGGGCAGGTCGAGGATTTCCTGAACCGCCAGTTCGCGGTCGAGTATCGCCAGGCTG
The DNA here is from genome assembly GCA_937897535.1 of uncultured Novosphingobium sp. Lineage (GTDB taxonomy): Bacteria > Pseudomonadota > Alphaproteobacteria > Sphingomonadales > Sphingomonadaceae > Novosphingobium. Next base: position 8,447 of record CALCQB010000275.1, read on the forward strand.
CCGCGCTGTCCTTCGCGCAGGTGCCGGTCACTGAATATCGACAGGCCGACGGCGACCAGATTGCCGCTGAATGCGACACCGCGGGTCATCAGATCGTCGCTAATCGATGCCCGCCGCCCGTCCGAACTGACGATCTCACCGCGCATCGAAGCCGAATGCCAGATGCAGCCGCGCTCGTCCGCGACGATATCATGGCATTTCACCCCGCTGAGCGGCACGCGTTCGGTCACGTTCCAATCGGCGTCGAGCCATGCGAGTTCGCTCGGCCGCTCGGGCACGGCCTTGCCGTTGTGCAGCAGCAGGACAGTTCGTCCGCCGATGTGCGCGATCGAATTGAGATGCAGATAGGCCCCGCTGCGATCATCGGCCGGAGCGGGCGGGAAGGGCTGCTTGACGTCGACCGGCTGTCCTTCGCGGGCGTACCGCAGGATCGCCTGATTGGCAGTATCGACCACGCAGATCAGGCCATCGATCACCCGCACCTGATGGCAATTCCCGTCCAGTCCCTTGATCAGCACCTTGGGCCGAACCAGCTTGCCGTTTTCGATCTCCAGCCGCACAATCCGCCCCAGGTTGGAGCTGCGATCGTGCCGTCCGCAATTCTCGAACAGGTAAAGCGCCGCGCCATCGCGGCAGACGCCGAACAGCCAGCCGTGCAGCAATCGCTTCCATTTCCCGGGCGCGACTGCAAAAAGCCCGTTATGCGATGCCACCAGCCAGTGCCAGCCCGTAACGTCCGGGTCGATCAACCGAACCGCATCGTCGCGATAGGCTTTCTGCGCCAGGGCATGGCGGATCGCGCGCTTGGCATCATGGTCGAACGCGGCTGACATCGATGCCTCCCTATCAGCAAGCCGCCAGCGTGCAAACCGCTCCGCCTGCCGTGCGCAAGAGCGGGGTTTACGGGCTGTTCCGGCTCGACGGCGGGCCGGTCGATCGCCGCGCGGCGGCGGCGCTGGGGCTGACCTGCGAAACCGAGCAAGAGAGCGGGCTGCTCGAAGCAGTTGACACGGCCGATCCCGCCGCTTGTGCCCGGCTCGACGAAGGCGGGATCGTAACAGTTTTCGCCGGGTTCCTCTCTGATCCGGCAGTGCTGATCGCAGAGCTTGGCTTGCCTGCCACCGCCTGTCCGGCCCGGATTGCCCGTGCCGCGCTGGCCCGGTTCGGGGCGCAGCTGCCTGCCAGGCTGTTCGGTGAATGGTCCTTGCTGCAGTGGGACCGGGCGGAAGGGAGCGTAACCGTCATGGGATCGGCGGCGCGGCGCGATCCGATCTGCTATGCCCGGTCGGGCCCGAACCTCGCGATTGCGCCCGACCTGTTCGCGCTCAGCCGGATCGACTGGGTCGGTGCCGGACGTGACGATCAGGTCATGCTGATATCGTTCGCGCAATTCGACCTGCGCCGCGGGTTTGGCGACCGGACTATCTTTCGGTCAGTCTCACGGCTCGCCAACGGCACCGGACTGACCTTCCGAGGCGAGGCCGAACCGATCCCCTTGCGGTGTGATCTGCTGGCCGGAACAGCGCCCTTTGGCGGAACGGCCCTGGACGCGCTGGAACAGGCCGAGGCACTGCTCCGCCAGATCATGCACGAGCGGCTGGCGCGCGCCGGATCGGCGGCCGTCCTGCTCAGCGGCGGGCTCGATTCTTCGCTGCTGACCTGGGCCGGGGCCGACGCCGGCGCAAGGTTGCTGGCCTTCACTTCGGCGATGCCGCCAGGATCGGCGACGCCGGACGAACTGGCCGAGGCCGCTCTGGTTGCCGCCACGCTGGGACTGCAGCACGCGCCGGTCTTTCCCGGACCCGAACTCGACAGCTATCGCCCGGCACCCGCCATTCTTGCCAGTTCCAACGGACCGAGCCTCGCCAACCGCCATTGCCTGACCGCGACCTTCCAGCAGACCGCGCGGGCCCACGGGGTGGGTCTGCTGATCAACGGCACCTACGGCGAAGGCACGTTGACTGCGCGCCTGCCTGAGCACTGGCCAATTGCCTTCCTGCGGAGTCTGGCCCGCCGGGTGCTGCGGCCCGGTTCGGGCAGTTCTCCGGACCCAAGCGACGTCTTCCACATCCGCCTTGCTCCGGCGCTGCTGGCGCGGTTGCCGGATGAAGTCGCTGCGGCGGTGCAAGGCCAGCACAGCCAGGCTCAGGCCGACGCGCAGCCGGGACTGGCACCGGTCCTGATCAAGGCCCTGGCGCACCCGAACGAATTCCAACCCGGTGCGGTGCGGATGGACTTTCCGTTTCGCGATCTGCGACTGCTGCGGCTGTTCGCCTCGTTTCCGGCCGAGCTGCTCCGCGCGCTGGGCCCCGATCGCGGACTGGCGCGGCGAATGCTGGCGGGCCGCTTGCCCGATGCGATCGTCCAGCGCCGCCGGGGTCGGCCGGCCGATCCCGATCACTATGCCCGGCTCCAGCGCCAGGCCCCCGCCGCGCGCGGGCGGATCGCGGCGTTCCGCCAGGCCGGTCTCGATGCCATGCTCGATCTCGACTGGCTCGATGGTGAGCTTTCCGCAATCTCGGCCAACGGCGTTCACGGGGTTCTGCAGGCTAACCAGGTGCAGCTCACCGCGATGAGCGCGGAATTTCTGCTCTGGCTGCAGGACCGCTGAGCCGGTCAGTCCCGGGATTCCAGATCAAAGGCCATGCAGATCCGCTGCCCGGGCTGTCCGTGCGGATAGGTCCGGTGATAGGCATGCGAAGGAAACAGCGCGAGCATCCCCGCGCTTGGCGGCACCAGCCGCTCGCCAAAGGCTGCTGCTGCCGCATCGCCTGCCAGCAGTGCGGGCAGCCCGAACGCCAGGCTGCCGGACCGCGGGTCCGCGCCCTGCGGCTGGTCGGGGACCGCCGGGTAATAGCCCCCGCTCATCCAGCCGGCCGGATGGTTGTGCCATTGCTCGTAGCCATCTGCGCCGGTCATTACGCACCAGCTACGCAGCGCGAGTCGGTCTGGCCGCGCTGCCAGCCAGGGGTGATCGTCCTTTGGCAGCGCCGCGACATGGTCCGCAATCGCCGCGGCGATCGCCCAGTGCAGCGCGGTGAAGGCCGGGGCTCCGGCGCGTTGCGGATGATCGACCCGCTGCGCCCCGCGTGAGGCGGTGCCGTGGCGGCCCTGGCGCAAGTCCGGGTCGGCGGCGGCTTCGGCCACCAGCGCGGCGTTGAAAACCGCCGCATTCTCCCACCCGGCTGGGGTCTCGAGCTGTAGCGTCGTGGCAAACCGGTCGATCCCGGACAAGGCGCGGGCCTGTTCGATTGCTCCGGTTCGGGCCAGTGCCACCACTTCTGCCCCCAGCAAACGGGCGTGGTCCTGCCCGGTCGCGCGCAGGTCGTCGATCAGCGCAAGGACCGCGTCCGCATTGCCGGTGCGCAGCAGCCGGTCGCTGAGCGTGCGAAAGGCACCAAGCTCGCCCGGACTATCGGCCAGAACCCGGCGCAGCAGCGCCAGCCCCTCCTCGTCGCGCTGCTGCAGCAGCAGGGCGCGGCCCTTCGCAAGCAGCGCCTTGGCTGCCAAATTCGGCGAACCGGCTTGCGCGGCGGCGTGGTCTGCGGCCTGTTCCGCGCATTCGGCATCTCCGGCCCGGCGCCGGGACAGGAGGGTCTGCGCCAGCAGCAAGGCGTCCTCCGCTGCCATGCCCGGCGCGAATGGACCGAGCGCTTCGGCCGCTTCGTCAAACCGGTCGCATTCGAACAGCAAAGCCGCAAGCCGCCGCCTGGCGCTGGCCGCGCCGCCACTGGCCTCGATCGCGCGGGACAGCAGTGCGAGCCGCGCCGAAACGGTCATGTCGAGCGCAGGCGGAAGCACTATCTCCATCGCGGCATAGACCGCGCTGCGCGCGCTTCGGTCAAGGCCAAAGGCGGATCAGCGCCGTTTGGCCTGGATCGCGAATGACACGCTCACCGCATCGGCGAGTTCGTCGGTCGCGGCCCATTCATCGCTGCCGACCCCGAAAGCCAAGCGGCTGAGCCGGGCCGAACCCTGCGCGATCGCCTTGTCGCCGGTGATCTTCAGCGTGAACACCAGCCGGACCGGGCGGCTCTTGCCGTGCAGGGTCAGCGTGCCATCGGCGGCAAAGCGCCCCGGTGCGAGCTGTTTGAAGCCCTTGGCGGCAAAGCGCGCCTGCGGATTGGCCGCAGTATCGAAAAACGCCGGGCCCTTGAGATTTTCGTCCCGGCTCGAATCGGCGGTGTCGGCCGAGGCCAGCGCCACGGTGGCGGCGATCGATCCGGCGGCAGGATCGGCTTCGCAAAAGCGGATCTTCGCGTCCCACTTGCGGAACGAACCGTTGACCGGGGTGCCGGAATAGTCGGCAACGAAGCCCAATCGGCTGCCCGGCGCGACAGCCCAGTCGCAGCTTGCTGCGGCTTCGGTGGCGACCGGTTCGTCGCTGGTGGCGGGTTCTGGTGCCTCGCTGGCGAGGGCCGCGACTAGGGCCGGATCGCTCGCCTCCGGCAGCGGCGCAGCGGCCGGGGCAGGGGCCATCAGGCTGGTCCACAGGTCCGGGATCGGCCCGGCCCGGCCAAGCAGGCCGGCGAGCAACACAGCGCCAAGCCCCGCAGCCAGGCCCGTGCCGAGCTTGACCGCCGCCGGCAGCATCCGCACGGGCACCGGATCGCGCTGCCGCCAGTGATAGAGCACCGCCGCCACATGCAGCACGAACAGCGCGGGCAGCGCCCAGCCGAGCACGGAATGGGCAAGCTCCGCCGGATCATGCATACCGGCCGGGACCGGCAGATGCGGCCAAGGTACGAGGCCGAACAGCAGGGTCGGGACCTTGATCTTGGCGGTCGAAACGATGATCCACCCGCTAAGCGGACCGAGCAGCATGATCGCATAGAACGCCGTGTGCGCGGCCCGCGCCGCCAGCAGCTCAAGTCCCGTGCCGATCTCGGCCGGGCGCGGCTTGATATAGCGCAGCGCCAGCCGCAGCAGGCTGAGCAACAGGATCGCAATCCCGACCGACTTGTGCTGCTGGAACGCGGTGAACACCGCGCTCGGCGCAACCTTGTCTTCCAGCCGCAGGCCGAGTGCGAACTGATAGGCCAGCAACAGGGCCAGCAGCCAGTGCAAGGCAATCGCCGCGCCGTGATAACGGACCGCTGTGGAAACTGTCGGTTCGGTCATGATTTACTCCCGTCGCGGCAAGTCCTTAGCGCGATCGTCAAGCCTGCTCAAACCACTTGTCGTTGCAGCGGGTAAAGCCAGCCTCGACCACCCAAATTCCGCGTCAGGACAGCCGCTGCAACCGCACCAGGGCTTCGTCGAGCGCGGACAGGAACCGCGAGCGATCGGTCTTGGCGAACGGGCGCGGCCCGCCGATCGCTTCGCCGCCGGCCCGCAGGTCGGCCATGATCGCGCGGGTGGCGATGGCGCTGCCGATCGAGGCAGGCGTGAACGGCTTGCCGGTCGGCGCGATCACCGTAGCGCCGGCCTTGAGGCAGCGATCGGCCAGCAGGATATCGGCGGTGATGCAGACCGCCTTGGGTCCGGCGCGCTCGGCGATCCAGTCGTCAGCGGCGTCGAACCCGTCACTGACGACCATGCACTCGATCAGCGGGTGGGCCGGGACCCGGATCGGACTGTTGCTGACAATCGTTACCCCGACATTCCGGCGGAAGGCGACCTTGTAGATCTCTTCCTTGACCGGACAGGCGTCGGCATCGACCAGGACGCAGATCATCCGGCGGGTTTGCGGCCCTTCCACGGGGCCTTCTTGCGGAACGGCTTGCCGCCCTGGGGACCGGCATTGCCGCCGTCGCTGCTGCCCGCTCGCGGCGCAGGACGCGGGCGGTGCGGCGGTTTGCCCGGCCCGGCGCGGTCGCCGGCGGGCCGGTGCTCACGCTTGGCGCTGCGGGCTTCATCGCGCGGCGCACCGTCGACCGGGGTGATCTCGACCCCGTCATCCTCTTCGGCGGTGCGGCGGACGGCCTCGAGGAATTTGGCGGCGGCGGGCCCCGCGATTTCGAACAGCGTTTCGGTTTGCGCCAGCCGGATCGCGCCGATGTCGGTGCGGCTGACGTGGCCGCGGCGGCACAGCAGCGGCAGGATCCAGCGCGCGTCGGCGTTCTGGCGGCGGCCGACGTTGAGCCGGAACCACGCGCTGCCTTCGAACCCGGGGCGCGGGCCGCTGGGCGGCGGGGCGGCGGTGGCGAGCAGCTCTTCGGGCTGGGGCAGCTTGGCGCGGTGGGCCTGGATCAGCGCGGCGGCAATTTCTTCGGGGCTGCGCTCGGCCATCAGCCGGGCAGCGAGCGCGCGATCCTCGTCCTCGATCTCGACCGGGGCGAGCAAGGCACTGAGCATCCGCTCGCTGTCGGCGGCGCGGATGTCGGCGGCAGACGGCGCAGAAACCCATTGGGCCGGAACCCGCGCATCGCGCAGCATCCCCTCGACCCGGCGGCGGCGCGGGTAAGGCACCAGCAGGATCGCGGTGCCCTTCTTGCCGGCCCGGCCGGTGCGGCCCGAGCGGTGCTGGAGAACCTCGGCGTCACGCGGGATCTCGACATGGACCACCAGGCTCAGGCTCGGCAAATCAATCCCGCGCGCGGCGACATCGGTCGCCACGCAGACCCGAGCGCGACGATCGCGCAGCGCCTGCAGCGCCTGGTTGCGCTCGTTCTGGCTATGCTCACCCGACAGAGCGACCGCCGCGAAACCGCGCTCGATCAGGCTGGCGTGGAGGTGGCGGACATTGTCGCGGGTGGCGCAGAACAGCATCGCCGTTTCCGCCTCGTGAAAGCGCAGCAGGTTGATCACCGCGTTTTCGATATCGGCCGGGGCGATCGCCATCGCCAGGTATTCGATATCGCCGTGGCCGCGATCGGATTCGACGGTCGAGACGCGCAGCGCATCGCGCTGATAGCGCCGGGCCAGCGCGACGATCGGCTTGGGCATGGTCGCCGAAAACAGCAGCGTCCGGCGGCCGTCGGGCGTGGCGTCGAGCAGTTCTTCCAGGTCTTCGCGAAAGCCCATGTCGAGCATTTCGTCGGCCTCGTCGAGCACCGCCACTGCCAGGCTGGTCAGGTCGAGCGAGCCGCGCTCGAGGTGATCCTTCAGACGGCCGGGGGTGCCGACCACGATTTGTGCGCCATAGTTCAGCGCCCGGCGTTCCTTGGCGGCATCCATCCCGCCGACGCAGGTCGCGACCCGCAGCCGGGTATCGGCGAACAGCCAGGCGAGCTCGCGGCTGACCTGCAGGGCCAGTTCGCGGGTCGGCGCAATGATCAGCGCGAGCGGCGCGGCGGGCGGCAGCGCGGTGCCGGCTTCATCGAGCAGCTGCGGCGCCATTGCCAGCCCGAACGCCACGGTCTTGCCCGAGCCGGTTTGGGCCGAGACGATCAGATCGCGGCCGAGCGCCTCGTCCTCGAGCACGGCGGCCTGGACCGGGGTCGGTGCGGCATAGCCGCGGGCGGTCAGCGCTTCGGCCAACTGGGGGAAGGGGGTATTGAAGGACATGATCGCGTGCTCGCAATGGGGGACGAGCGGACGGCTCGATAAGCGGGGGTCAGCCGCCGTGAAGCTGCGCCGATAGGCTTTTCGCAGGTGCAGCACAATGGCAATCGCAGATCGGCGGGTTGAGCCTCAGCTTGTCACGGCTATCGAAAGCACTTCGATCGCGTCATCCTGCCCGGCGAACTCCAGTATCTCCCCCGGTTCGGCCCCGATCAGCGCGCGCGCCAGCGGAGCGGTGAACGCGATCAGTCCGGCCGCCGGATCGGCTTCGTCATTGCCGACAATCGTCAGTTCGCGCGGGCTCCCCTTGAGTCTGAACCGCACGGTCGTGCCGATTTCGGCGGTTTCGCCCGAAGGGACCGGCACCAGCTCGGCGGTGACCTGGCGGGTCTGCCAATAGCGCAGGTCGCGCTGGCAGGCCTTGATCGCGGCCTCGTCCGCCGCGTGTGCGGTCAGCTCCGCCAGCCGCGCTTCGACTGTCGCAACCTGCGCGCCGATCAGCGCCAGGCCGCGCGGGGTGACCAGGTTGGGGCCGGGCGGGATCGGGATCTCGAACTTGGGTTCAAGATGCTCGTCGTCGCCCTCGCGCCGGAACGCGACGCTCACGCCGCGATGCCCTCAAGCGCCTCGCTGGCGACGAGCCAGGCCAGTTCGGCGGTCTCGATCAGCGCTTCGATCTCGGCCCGGCGTTTCATCAGCTCGGTCATCGACAGCCGGGAAAGCGCCGCTTCGGCCGATTTGGGATCGAACATCGCGAGTTCGACCGCACTGCGCAGCTTTTGCAGCCGCTCGAGTTCGGCTTCGGCCTTGCGGGCCTGCTTGCGCAGTTCCTGGTTCTTTTCCCGCGCTTCGGCGGCGGCCTTGCGCTGATCCTTCTTGCTGATCCCGCTGCCCCCGCCGCCCTTGGCCGGGGCCGGGTCCTTGGCCAGCACGAAGGCGATGTAATCGTCGATCGAGCCGTCGAATTCCTGCGCGGTTCCGCCATCGACCAGCACCAGCCGGTCGGCGGTCATTTCGAGCATGTGGCGATCGTGGCTGACGATCACGACCGCGCCCGAATAGTCGTTGAGCGCCTGAATCAGCGCCTCGCGGGCATCGACGTCGAGGTGGTTGGTCGGCTCGTCGAGGATCAGCAGGTGCGGGGCCTGCATGGCGACGAGGTTGAGCAGCAGTCGAGCGCGCTCGCCGCCGGACAGATTGGCGACGGTGGTCTCGGCCTTGTCGTAGCCCAGGCCCCACTGAGCCAGACGCGATCGGCGCTGGGACTCGGTCGATTCCGGCAGAACCCGGCGCACGATCTCCAGCGGCGTGTCGACGGGGTCCAGCGCCTCGATCTGGTGCTGGTGGAACCAGCCGACCTTCATCTTGCGGTCGCGGTGGAACTCGCCGCTCTGCACGCCCAGCGCGCCGGCGATCAGCTTGGCGAAGGTCGACTTGCCCGCGCCGTTGACGCCGAGCAGGCCGATGCGGTCGTCCAGGTCCATGCGCAGGTTGAGGTTCTTGAGGATCGAACGCCCCTCCTCGTAACCCACATTGGCGCGCTCCAGCCGGAT
>CALCQB010000276.1 GCA_937897535.1 uncultured Novosphingobium sp.
CCGAGCCACTGCTTCACCAGCTCGGGATATTCGCGGATCGCCTCGCTGATCGAGAGGAAGATCACTCCGGCCTTCTTGAGCTCCTCGCGGAACGTGGTGGCGACGCTGACCGAATCGAACACCGCATCGACCGCAACCTTGCGCGCGCCTTCCACCCCGGCGAGCACCTTCTGCTCCTCGAGCGGGATGCCGAGCTTCTTGTAGACCTCGAGAATCTCAGGGTCGACCTCGTCGAGGCTGGCAAGCTTGGGCTTGGCGCGTGGCGCAGCGTAGTAATAGGCGTCCTGGTAATCGATCGGCGGCACGTTGAGCATCGCCCAGTCGGGCATCGGCATGGTCTGCCAGTGGCGGAACGCCTTCAGCCGCCAATCGAGCATCCATTCGGGCTCGTTCTTCTTGGCAGAGATGAACCGGACGGTCGATTCGTCGAGGCCCTTGGGGGCGAAATCGGTGGCGATATCGGCCGACCAGCCGTGTTCGTAGTCGGCGACCTTGTCCGCCGCATCGCGCGCGGCCTGGTCCTTCACAATCTCGGTCATGCTGCCACTCCGGCCAGGCGGGTCAAAGGCACCTCGGCCAAGGCCCCGCGCATCGCGTCGTTGACCACGCCCCAATGCGGGCGGACCGCGCAGGCCGTTTCCATCCCGCAATCGTGCTTGCCTGATTCGACGCAAGCGGTCAGCGCGATCGGGCCTTCGACCGCCTCGATGATGTCGGCCAGCGTGATCGCCGCCGCCGGGCGGGCCAGCTTGAGCCCGCCGCCGGCCCCGCGCGACGAGCGCAGCAGGCCGGCCGCGGTCAGCCGGCTGACCAGTTTTTGCACGGTCGGCGCGGGCAGGCCGGTTTCCTCGGCCAGCTGCGCAGCCGAAACCCGCGCGCCGCCGCAATGGCGGGCGGCGGCGGACATGGTCACCACGGCATAGTCGGCCATGCTGGACAAGCGCATGGATCAGGCTCCCGGCAAATCGGAGTGATTCGCTCCGGTTTCCCCTAGTCCGATCGACCGGCGCTGGCAACGCCTGTGCACGGCACATAAAAGAAGCGACTCCCTGGCCAGGCCGGGGAGCCGCTTTTTAAGTTAGGATCTCGTTGCGTGAATGCCACGAGTCCTTCGGGTCGCAGGGATGGCATACGAATACCAAGCGCCATCCGATTGTATGGAATCGACAAGTTGCCGTCAGATTCGCCTGGGAGCGTGCCGAAAGGCAACTTTCGTTGCAGAATCGACACAGTCGGCGCGCGCTGCCATAGCCGCGGGCATGATTTATTCGCTGCTGCGCCCCGCGCTGTTCCTGCTCGATCCCGAGTCGGCCCACGGTCTTTCGCTCGCCGCGCTGAAAGCGCTGCCGCTTACGGGCACGAGTCGCACCGATGGTCCGCTCGCAACCGAGGTAGCCGGGCTGCGCTTTCCCAACCCGCTCGGCATGGCCGCCGGGTTCGACAAGGACGGCGAAGTACCCGATGCGCTGCTCGGGCTGGGGTTCGGTTTTGCCGAGGTCGGCTCGATCACTCCGCTGCCCCAGCCCGGCAATCCCAGACCGCGGCTGTTCCGGCTGGCCGAGGACCGGGGGGTGATCAACCGGATGGGGTTCAACAACGGCGGCGGCGAAGCGGCGGTCGCCCGCCTCGCGCGGCGGCATGGCCGGGCCGGCGTGGTCGGGATCAACATCGGCGCGAACAAGGATTCGGCCGACCGGATCGCCGACTATGCCGGGCTGGCCCGGCTTATGGCCCCGCTGGCGAGCTATCTGGCGGTCAACGTCTCGAGCCCCAATACCCCGGGGCTGCGCGCGCTACAGGACGAGGGCGCGCTGACCGCGCTGCTCGATACGGTGCTTGAAGCGCGGGGGAGCGCCAAGGTCCCGGTGTTCCTGAAAGTCGCGCCGGACCTCGAACCCGCCGACATCGCGGCGATCTCCCGGATCGCGATCGACAAGGCGCTGGGCGCGCTGATCGTTTCGAACACGACAATCTCGCGCCCGCCGCTCAAATCGCGCCACGCGGGCGAGGCGGGCGGGCTGTCCGGCGCGCCGCTCAAGGCGCTCGCGCTCCAGCGGCTGCGCGATTTCCGCAAGGCGACCGGCGGCGAGATGGCGCTGGTCGGGGTCGGCGGGATCGCCAGTGCCGAAGACGCGTGGGAGCGGATTCGTGCCGGGGCCAGCCTGGTCCAGCTGTACTCGGCGATGGCCTATGCCGGACCCGGCATCGCGCGGACGATCGTGCGCGGGCTGGAGCAGCTGCTGCGCCGCGACGGCTTCGCCACCATTGCCGAGGCGGTGGGAAGCGAATAGCGTGCGCGGCATGACCTTGCGCCACCTGTTTTCGATCGCTGCGGCCTTCACCCTCGTCAGCTGCACCACCGCCCCGCAAATCACCAGACCGCCGACTGCGTCGGTCTACGAAAAGGGCATGGTCAGCGCCGCCGATCCGCGCGCGGCCGAGGCCGGAGCACAAATGTTGCGCCAGGGCGGCAGCGCGACCGACGCGGCGATCGCGACGATGATCGCGCTGACCGTGGTCGAACCGCAAAGTTCCGGCATCGGTGGCGGCGGGCTCTATGTGACCACCAACGCCCGCGGCCAGGTCGAGACGATCGACGGGCGCGAAATGGCCCCGGCGGCGGCGCACCCCAAGTGGTTTTTCAAGGACGGCGTGCTGCTCAAGTTCCAGGAAGCGGTCCCGGGCGGAACCAGCGTTGGCGTGCCCGGCAATATCGCGCTCGCCGCCAAGGCCCACGCCGCGCATGGCCGGCTGCCCTGGGCCGCGCTGTTCGGCCCCGCGATCGAGTTGTCCCGCGACGGCTTTGTCATCACCCCGCGGCTTTACGCCATGCTCAAGGGCAATGTCCGCACCGCCGGCTTCACGGCTGAGGGACGGGCGTTGTACTATGGTGCAGACGGCCAGCCCTTGCCGGTTGGGACCCTGATCAGGAACCCGGCGCTGGCCGATTCGCTTGAGCTGTTCGCCGCGCAGGGCGCGAAGTCATTCTATTCCGGCGCCAATGCCAGCGCGATCGTCGGCAAAGTCACCCTCGCCCCGGTCAATCCCGCACCGATGACCGAAGCCGATCTGGCCGCCTATGTCGCCAAGGGCCGCGCCCCAGTTTGCGGCAGCTATCGTGGCTACCGGATCTGCTCGATGGGCCCGCCCAGCTCGGGTGCGACCACGATCCTGGCGACGCTGATCCAGCTTGAACGGTTCGACCTCAAGGCGCTGGGCAAGGACAGCCCGGTTGCCTGGCACCTGATCGCCGAAAGCCAGCGGCTGGCCTATGCCGACCGTGCACGTTACGCCGCCGATGCCGATTTCGTGGCGGTGCCGGTCGCCGGGATGATCGATCGCAAATATCTCGCGGCGCGGTCAGCGCTGATCGATCCGGCAAGAACGATCCCCAAGGCGGTCGCCGGTACTCCGCCGGGGTCCGAAAAGCTGACTTTCGCGCCGTCGCCGCAGCTGGAAGAGTACGGCACCTCGCATTTTTCGGTGGTCGACCGGGCCGGCAATGCGGTGTCCTATACCTCGACAATCGAAAGCTCGTTCGGTTCGGGGCTGATGGCCGGCGGCTATTTCCTCAACAACGAACTGACCGATTTTGACATGAACCCCGAGCTGGACGGCCGGCAGGTCGCCAACCGGGTCGAGGGCGGCAAGCGCCCGCGCAGCTCGATGAGTCCGGCGCTGGTGTTCGGCCCCGACGGACGGCTGCGCATGGTGGTCGGGGCAGCTGGCGGGGCGACGATTCCCGCCCAGGTGATCCGCGCGATCATCGGGGTGATCGACTGGGATCTGCCGGTGCAGGACGCGCTGGCGCTGCCGGTGATTTTCGCACCGGGGACTGAGGCCGTGTTCGTCGAGCAAGGTTCGTGGCTTGAAGGGCTGATCCCGGCGCTCAAGGCGCTGGGCCACAGCGATGTCCAGCCGCGCAATCTGCCACTCAAGGCCAATGCGATCGAACTGCGCGGCAGCCAGGCCTGGGGCGCGGCCGATCCGCGCAGCGAAGGCACCGCGGTTTCCGAGTAGCTTGCCGCTGCCCGAATCCCCGCCTATCGTTTTGACCGGGAACAGGGTGGCGACCGAAAGGGGCGGTGTGCGTGGTTGATATTTCGGACCTGCCGACGACTGGCAATCTCGTCGAACTGCTGCTGAAGCGCGCCGACGCCAAGGGCGAGGCCCCGTTCCTGTGGGCCAAGCAGGGCGGCAAATGGCAGGCGCTGAGCTGGGCCGAGACGGTCCGGCAAGTCTGCTGTCTGGCCGAATCGCTGCGGGCAATGGGCCTGAAGGACGGCGACCGGGTCATGCTGGTGTCCGAAAACCGGCCACAATGGTGCATTGCCGACTTTGCCATCATGGCGGCGGGCTGCATCACGGTCCCGGCCTATGTCACCAACACCGAGCGCGACCACCAGCATATCCTGGAGGATTCGGGTGCCAGCGCGGTGATCGTCGCCAACGACAAGCTGTCCAAGCCGCTGATCGGCGCGCTGCTGCGGACCGGCCAGGCCCGCCACGTGATCGGGATCGAGCCGCTGCGGATCGCCCAGGCCAGCAATTTCGAATATCATGACTGGCAGGCGCTGATCGCCGGCGACGGGGCAAAGGCCCGTGCAGCGGTCGAGGCGCGGATCGCCAAGATCGGACGGCAGGACACCGCTTGCCTGATCTATACCAGCGGCACCGGCGGAGCGCCGCGCGGGGTGATGCAGCACCACGGCGCACTGCTGATGAACGCCGATGGTGCGGCGCGCGTGCTGGCTGAGGATTTCGGGCTCGACGATGACGACGCATTCCTGTCGTTCCTGCCGCTGAGCCATGCTTACGAGCATACCGGCGGGCAGATGCTGCCGATCTCGGTCGGGGCGCAGATCTATTACGCCGAGGGGCTCGAAAAGCTGGCCAGCAATATCGAGGAAACCCGTCCCTCGATCATGGTGGTGGTGCCGCGGCTGTTCGAAGTGCTGCGCGCGCGGATCATGAAGCAGGTCGAAAAGCAGGGCAAGGTTGCCAATTACCTGATGGACCGGGCGATGGGAATCGGCGCGAACAAGGCCGCCGGACGCGGCCGCTGGCGCGACAAGCCGATGGATCTGGTGCTGGACCGCACGCTGCGGCCCAAGATCCGCAAGCGGTTCGGCGGGCGGATGAAGGCAATGGTTTCGGGCGGCGCGCCGCTCAGCCCCGAAGTCGGGGTGTTCTTCGAATCGATGGGCCTGACCATGCTCCAGGGCTATGGCCAGACCGAGGCCGGGCCAGTGATCAGCTGCAACCGGCCCAAGGCCGGCCTCAAGATGGACACGGTCGGCCCGCCGCTGCACGGGGTCGAGGTCCAGATCGCCGGGGACGGAGAGATCCTCGTGCGCGGCGAGCTGGTGATGCACGGCTATTGGCGCAACCAGGCCGAGACCGACAAGGCGCTGCAAAACGGCTGGCTCCATACGGGCGATATCGGCCACCTTGACGAGGCCGGGCGGCTGGTGATCACCGACCGCAAGAAGGACATGATCGTCAACGACAAGGGCGACAATATCTCGCCCGCGCGGGTCGAGGGGCTGCTGACGCTCCAGCCCGAGATCGCGCAGGCGATGGTGATCGGCGACCGGCGGCCCTACATTGTCGGGCTGGTCGTGCCCGATCCCGAATGGGCGATCGAATGGGCCCAGGCCAATGGCGAGAAGTTCAACATGAAGGCGCTGCAGGACCTGCCTGCGTTCCGCTCGGCAATCCGCGCGGCGATCGACCGGGTCAACCAGGACCTGTCAGTGATCGAAAAAGTCCGCCAGTTCGCCTTCGCCGACGAGCCGTTCACGATCGACAATGAGGAACTGACCCCCAAGCAGTCGATCCGTCGCCACAAGCTCAAAGCCCGGTACGGCGAACGGCTGGATGGACTCTACAAGGGCTAGCCGCGCCTAGCGCAAAATGCGCAAAATCTGACCCAAGTTCCGTCTATGCTGAGCTTGTCGAAACACTGTCCTTTCCTTCGTGTGCCATGCACAACTGCCTGAAGAAAAAGCGATCCTTCGACAAGCTCAGGATAGTCGGTGCTGGGAGGCTATATTCAAATTTGCCAATCGCCGCGTCTAGCGGCCGCGCGTCAGCCACTGGCGCAAGCGGGTCCACAGACCGGGATGCACTTCGTATTCCGTCGGAGCTTCAGGGGCCGGATCGACTTCGGCATCTTCGAGCCAGCCGATCCCGAGCGGCCAGACCGGTTCGTTCGGTGGTGCCAGCCCTGAGCTGGCCGCAGGAGCGAGCGACGCTTCTTCTTCCACGACCACCGGTTCTGGCGCGGTCGCTTGTCCCGGAACGGAGGGCATCAGCAGCGCCTGCAGCCGGTTCTGGATGTCGTCGTCGAGCAGGGTGAAGCCCGGCACGGGCGGCGGGCCGAGCGGCAGACGAGGCAGGCGCGGGGCTGGGAACTCGGCCGGTTCCTGACCTGTCGGTTCGGGACTGGCGATCGGCGGCAAGTCGGGGGCTTCCTCGGCCGGGTTTTCCGTCGGCAGCTCGAGCGGCGGCGGGTCGAGGGCCGCTGGCGACGGATCCGACCAGAAACTTTCGGGTTCGGCCTCGGCCATCGGCTCGGGCGAAACGACCTCGTCACTGGCGCTCAGCAGGTCGCGGAAGTCCCAGGCTTTCTTGTCGGGATTCTTCGCCACCAGCGGACCATGCGGGGCGGGCGTAATCCCGCTTTCGGCGAAATCGGGTGCTGGCGGACTATGCTGCGCGGCAATCTGGTCGGGCGCGGGATGGCCTTCGCCCTGGCCCAGGCTGCGCAGATCGGCGGTGCGCAGCGCCTTTTCCGCTTCGCTTTCGTCCAGCACCAGCACCGCGCGTTTGCGGGCGCGGGGGATCCCGGTGACCAGCAGGCTGCTGTAACGCGGCCCTGGCACCTGGCTCAGTTCCTCGTCCTCTTCCTCGGCCTTCAATGCTTCGGGCGGCATGCCGACCACCGGAGCGTCGAAATAGGGATAGACCCCGTTGCTGCCCGACAGCACGCACAGCGGGCGCGGCAGGCCATCGCGCTCGATCCGCAAGGCCACCGCCTGGAACAGTAGAGCGGAAAGCAGGCAGGCGCCGAGCGAACCGGCGCGGATCTCTTCCTCGTCGGGTTCGTCGCTGGCGAGCAAGCGGGCTTCGAGCTGGGCGAGCGCGCCGTGGAGATCGTCGATCCCGTCGAGTGTCAGGCAACTGGTGGTGGCGACAGTATCGTCCGACCAGGTGCAGCCGTGATAGGAATAGCCATCGAGCAGGTCTTCGCGGGCGCTTTGCGAGAACGGAAAGGACTCGTCGGAAAAGAACCCGGTCTCCAGCAGCGGGGCCAGGCGGCCCTCGGGATCAGGCTGGGGCAGCTCTTCGCCGGGCCAGCCAAAGGCAATCGACAGCGCGGTCACCGGGTGACCCGGCCGATCATGCTGGGCGATCGTTTCGCCCAGCTGCTCCCACCCGTTCAGGGTCAGGTCGCTGGCTTTCACGGTGACGAAGCGTTCGGGCAAAACCCCGCCCGGCGCGGCATAGGGCCGGAGCAGCGCGCGCAGTTTCGCGATCGCTTCGCTGGTCAGGCCTTGCCGCAGCCTGGCCTCGATCGAGCGGCGAAACGTTTCTTCGTTCAATCCATCAACAGCGATGGTCGTCACTACAGGTTCCCCGGCGTTGCCTGAACGGGGAATACGAGCGCAATGGTTGATT
Organism: uncultured Novosphingobium sp.; assembly: GCA_937897535.1. GTDB lineage: Bacteria > Pseudomonadota > Alphaproteobacteria > Sphingomonadales > Sphingomonadaceae > Novosphingobium. Next base: position 7,684 of record CALCQB010000276.1, read on the forward strand.
TGGAGTTACGATCCGTCCGCGCGGGCCGGACAAATAAAAAGGGCCGGGGCCGCGGTGGTCCACACCCGCCGGCCCCGGCCCTTTAAATCGCTTGCGCGATCCGCTTACTTGGCGGCTTCGCTCGAAGCAGCAGCAGCGTCGACAGCTTCGCTGGCAGCGTCGGTAGCGACGGCAGCAGCGTCCGAAGCGTCAGCAGCAGCTTCGGTAGCAGTGGCAGCAGCGTCTTCAGCCGGCTTTTCGCCACCGCAAGCGGCGACGGCGAGCGAGCCAGCCGCGATGGCGGCGAACAGAGCAATTTTCTTCATCTGGGATTCCCCTTGTGTTAACCCTTGCCCGCCTTGGGCGAGCAGGGCGGGGTTTGCCCGCTAAATCGGCGATTGTCGATTCTGAAAATTACATGAATGCGTATTCCTGCGCTCAGGCTGCCTCTTTTTCGATCCATTCAGGGAAAAACGATGGCGCACGGGCCGACCAGCCGGGCGCCGTGGCGGCCGCTTCACTGATCGACTGCAGCAGATACTTGCGTTTTTCCGGGCGGATCTGCGGCAGGGCCGCGGCCGCGCAGAACGCGCTCGGCAGGAATGGGCGCACCTCCGGGCCGAGCAGTCGCTCGTACAAGAAGCGGAAGGCCGAGAAGCCGGTCAGGCGCTCTTGCGCCAGGTCGAAAGCGGCGATCCGCAGCAGTTTGCCCATGAAGCCTTCCAGCGCCTCGAAACCGGATTCAGCCGGAACCTTGCCGCGCAGCGCCCTGAGTTCCTGGTACACGACGTACTGGCTGCGGATCGAGGTGGTTTCGGCCGCATCGCGGGCCCACAGTTTGAAGGCATCCTGCCGCCCCAGCCCGACATCGAGGCTGCGCTTGATATAGCGCTGCTCGCACGCCGTGAATCCGGCGAATTCGCGCAGTTCGGCGATGGTCAGCGATGCGGCTGCGGTATTGGCCATGGTCTTGCCCCCGGTTGATCTGGAAGGCACATCACCAGAATATGGTAACCATTGCGTTAACCACGGTGGTCAGCGCCTGCTTTCCGCGTGGTTACGGGCAATTACCGGTTGCGGGTCGTTCGCTGGTGGTGTCGACAGTTTCCATGTCCACATTCGATCCCCGGACCCTCGACTTTTACGCCAGTGAAGCGGCCGACTATGCCGCCCGCAGCCCCGGCGGAATCGGGCGGCACCTCGAGCCGTTTCTGGAGCGCTTGCCGGCCGGTGCGCGGATTCTGGAACTGGGCTGCGGTTCCGGACGCGACGCCGCGCAGATGGAAGCGCGCGGGTTCACGGTCGATCCGACCGACGGGGTTGCCGAAATGGCGGCGCAGGCCGCAGCGCGGTTGGGCCGGGCGGTGCGGGTTATGCGCTTTGATGAATTGTCCGCCGAGGCCGAGTATGACGGCATCGTCGCAGCCTATTCGCTGCTGCATGTTCCCCGCGAAGGCTTGCCCGATGTCCTCCACCGGATCTGGCGGGCGCTGAAGCCCGGCGGCTGGCATGCCGCGACCTATAAATCCGGCGGCACCGAAGGCCGCGACCGGCTGGGGCGGTACTACAACTATCCGGCCGAGCCAGAACTCCGCAGCCTGTATGCCGCTGCAGGACCTTGGGCCGCAATCGAGACCGAAACCGGCGAGGGACGGGGCTATGAAGGCGGGGTTTCGACTTTTGTAGCGATCCTGCTGCGCAAGGCCGGCTAGATCAGTCCGGCCAGCGGGCTCGACGGATCGGCGTATTTGCGGGTTGGCATCCGGCCGGACAGATAGGCGTCACGTCCGGCCTCGACCGCCAGTTTCATTGCCCGGGCCATCCGCAGCGGGTCCTTGGCTTCGGCGATTGCGGTGTTCATCAGCACCCCGTCGCAGCCCAGCTCCATCGCCACGGCGGCATCGCTGGCGGTCCCGACCCCGGCATCGACCAGCACCGGCACGCTCGCCCCTTCGACGATCAGCCGGATTGTTACCCGGTTCTGGATGCCGAGGCCTGAGCCGATCGGCGCGCCCAGCGGCATGACCGCAACCGCGCCGGCGCTCTCGAGCTGCTTGGCCGCGATCGGATCGTCGGTGCAATAGACCATCGGCAGGAAGCCTTCGCCGGCCAGCACTTCGCAGGCCTTCAGCGTCTCGCGCATGTCGGGATAGAGCGTGCGCGCCTCGCCCAGCACCTCGAGCTTGACCAGATCCCAGCCGCCCGCCTCGCGCGCCAGCCGCAGCGTGCGGATCGCGTCTTCGGCGGTGAAACAACCAGCGGTGTTGGGCAGGTAGGTGATTTTCTTCGGGTCGATGAAGTCGGTCAGCATCGGGGCCTTGGGGTCCGACACGTTGACCCGCCGCACCGCAACGGTGACGATCTCCGCTCCCGACGCCGCAACCGCCGCAGCGTTCTGTTCGAAATCCTTGTATTTGCCGGTGCCGACAATCAGCCGCGAGCGGAACGTCCGGCCGGCAACGGTCCAGGTGTCAGGATCACCGCCCTGCCCCCCGCCAACAAAATGGACGATCTCCAGCACGTCGCCGTCAGCCAGCTTTACGGCACCCAGGGTCGAGCGCGGCACGATCGCCCCGTTGCATTCGACCGCTACCTTGGCGGGATCGAGTTCAAGGCTGCGGACCAGATCGGCGATCGAACCGGCAGCGGCGCTGTGCGGCTGGCCGTTCAGGGTGATGGAGAGCGAGGCAGTCATGCCTTCGCCCATAACGATCAGTTGGAAAGCCGCAAGTTGCGAAGATGGGCCCAGCCGAGCAGGGCAACCCCGCCGATGGTCAGCACGGCTTCGGTTGAATTGTGGCCCATGACCAAGGCCACGATCATCAGGCCAAGACCGGCCGCGCCGACTTGCAGCGGGCGGGGGTCGCCGTGGCGGATCACGCCCATCACCAGGGTGATTCCGCCGACCGCGATCGCCAGGGCCAGCCCGACGCGGTGGATGGCCGGCGCGAACAGCAGCTCACCGCCCAGCCCAAGCCCCGCAACCAGCAGCAATCCGGCGATGCAGTGCAACGCGCAGAGCCCCGAGAGGATCACGCCCATCCGGTCGAGCCGGTTGCGAATCAGGACCAAGGTGTTGCGCATTGCGTCGCCCATGTATGTGATGGTGTAACATCGTTCAAGCCCAAAGGGGAAGGTGACGCCGCAGTTCGTCGGAACCCTCTTGCGCTTTGCCGCGCTTATCCGCAGTAGCGCGCCCATGCAGACCGCTTCGAATGCTCGTCCGCTCGCGCTGTCCCGGTGGTTGCAGTGCGTTGCCGCGCTGGTGATCGCCATGGTGGTCGTGGGCGGGATTACCCGCCTGACCGAATCCGGGCTGTCGATTACCGAATGGAAGCCGCTCAGCGGGACAATTCCGCCGCTGACCGAGGCGCAGTGGCAGGCCGAGTTCGCCGCTTATCAGCGCATCCCTCAGTATACCGAGGTCAATGGTCCGGCCGGCATGACGCTGGCGGGGTTCAAATACATCTTCTTCTGGGAATGGTTCCACCGACTGCTCGGGCGACTGATCGGGCTGGCCTTTGCGCTGCCGCTGGCGTGGTTCTGGATCAAGCGGGCGATCCCGGTCGGTTACCATGGGCGGCTGCTCGGCCTGCTGGCGCTGGGCGGGCTGCAAGGCGCGGTCGGCTGGTGGATGGTCAAATCGGGGCTGACCCAAGACGTCAAGGTCAGCCATATCCGGCTGGCAACGCACCTGTCGCTGGCGCTGACGACGCTGGCCCTGCTGGTCTGGACCGCGCTCGATCTGCGGGCGCTGGCCCGGGGCGAAGCGCGGGCGCGGATCGGCGGAATTGGTCTGATCGCGCTCGCCGCGCTGGCAATCCAGCTGTTTTACGGCGCGCTCGTGGCAGGCCTGCGCGCCGGATACGTGGCCGGGGCAGGGTGGCTGAACTGGGATGCCTGGCCGCTGATGCAAGGCCGGGTGATTCCCGCCGGGATCGATTGGAGCCAGGGCATGGGTCATGCCCTGGTCGGCGATCCGTACCTGGTCCATTTGATCCACCGCTGGTGGGCCTGGGTGGTAGTCGCCCTGCTGATTGTGCTGGCCCGGCGCTTGCGCGGGCTGGAGCGCCGCGCATCGATCGCGATTCACAGCGCTTTCGGGACGCAGGTCGTGCTGGGAATCGCGACCGTGTGGAGCGGAATGACGATTTGGCTGGCTGCCTTGCATCAATTGACGGGAGCCTTGCTGCTCGTTGCAACCGTATGGGGAGCACACCGGCTGGGACGGACTATTCAGGACATGCCACGGTAATCATTCAAATTTTCTGTCCCGAAATGCCGTTCGGGATAAATCCGTTGCCGAGTGAATATCCCTAGAAATGCTTGACGAACGGCCGGTTGCCTGCGCGAATATCGCTGGACTGTTACTCACGCTGTTCGCTCGCAACTGCGGATAGCAGATGGCAGAGGAGTTTGGGGTGCTGTTCAATACCGTCGTGACAGGGCTGGATCGTACCGATTTGGGTGCGGCCGGGTTGCGACTGGATGGTTCATGGTTGTTCGCCAAACAGACTAAGGCCATAGAATGACGCCGCGCCATATCCTGTTAGCCGGAGCGGCAGCGCTGCTTCCAGCCTTGATGAGCGGCGCGGTTGCCCAGGCATCTGCGGAAGCTGCGGCTGATCGCTTCACACCCCCCAATGCACCCCTGACCCTGACCCGGACGCTGTATCGCTCTTTGGCGGATGGCAAGCAGGTGATCGTGACCCGGCGCTATGCCATCCGGTTCTCCCCGGAGGGCGATGGCTACCGGCTCGACGGCGAACTGCTGACTGCGGAAGTCGAGGCACCGCCGCTTCTCGCGGGAATGGCCGAGATCGAGCGCAAACGTCCCGATACCGGGCTGTTCCCGGCCCGGCTTGATTCGCACGGAATGATTCGCGGGGAGATTCGGGGAATCGTGGATCCGCAGACCCGGCGGACTGCGATTGGCGGGGCCGACGCGCTGATCGCGCGGAGCAGGATGGCACCGGACAGCAAGCGCGAATCGGTCGCGCTTGTCGATCAGGTCGCCAATGCATCGAACGGTACCTCCTGGCCCAGGTTCCTGTTCAACCCCGGTTCGGGTGATCGGGTAGAGAGCCGCGACGTCGCCTTGCCCGATGGCTCGGTCGGCCGGATCGAGGTCAGGGTTCATGCCGATGGATTGATGCCGGGGGGACTGGCGCAGCGGGTTGAGCGGATCGTGACGACCCGGCTGACCGGCACCGTGCGGACCACGCGAGAGGTCTGGACTCTCACTCCGTGACGCGTTGATCGTCGCTACGGTATTATTTTACCTCTCCGGAAGACCGCAGAAACCTTGACTTTCGCGGCCGCCTGAACCATTGGCGCGCCTTCCCGAGGGTCCGGTCACACCGGATTCGCGGCATCAGCCAAGGGAATTCGCTCCCTTTAGAGGAATAACAGGGCATGAAAGCGCTCAGCAAGGTCACCCGGTCGATCAAACCGGCCGAGGTGGAAAAGAACTGGCATCTGATCGATGCCGATGGACTGGTGGTCGGGCGTCTCGCCGTGGTCATCGCCAATCGTCTGCGCGGCAAGCACAAGCCGAGCTTTACCCCGCACGTCGATTGCGGCGACCATGTGGTCGTGATCAACGCCGACAAGGTCAAGCTGACGGGCAACAAGCTCAAGCAGAAGACCTATTACAAGCACACCGGTTATGCCGGCGGAATCAAGGAAGTGACCGCCGACAAGGTGCTCGACGGCCGGTTCCCCGAACGCGTGCTGGAAAAGGCGGTTGAACGCATGGTCCCGCGCGGGCCGCTGGGCCGCGCCCAGATGCGCGCGCTGCACCTTTACGCCGGCACCGAGCATCCGCATGCGGGCACCCAGCCCCAGCCGCTCGACGTTGCTGCCATGAACCGCAAGAACAAGGTGGGCGCATGATGTCTGATTCAGCCAACACAGAAACCGTCTCCGATCTCGCCGATCTCGGCGCCATCGCCGAAACTCCGGCCGCTCCTGCCGCTCCCACGATGCCGCTGCGCGACAAGATCGTCGATGCCCAGGGCCGCGCCTATGCCACCGGCCGCCGCAAGGATGCCGTGGCCCGCGTGTGGATCAAGCCCGGTTCGGGCAAGGTGACCATCAACGGCCGCGATCAGGAAGTGTACTTCGCCCGCCCGACCCTGCGTCTGGTGATCGACCAGCCGTTCCAGATCTCTGACCGCGCCGGCCAGTACGATGTCGTTGCCACCGTCAAGGGCGGCGGGCTTTCGGGCCAGGCCGGTGCCGTCAAGCACGGCATTTCGCAGGCGCTGACCAAGTTCGAGCCGGTGCTGCGCAGCACCGTCAAGGCCGCCGGGTTCCTGACCCGCGACAGCCGCGTGGTCGAACGCAAGAAGTACGGCAAGGCCAAGGCCCGCAAGAGCTTCCAGTTCTCGAAGCGCTAAGCTAGTCGGTCCACACCGATACGCGAAAAAATGGGGTCGGCCGCAAGGTCGGCCCCTTTTTCATGGAACAGGGAGAGCAATGACCCAAGCGCGCGATCAATCGACCCACCCCGCCCGGACCCCGGTGATGCAGCAATGGCGCTGGATGACCGGTGCGCTGGGGGCGGCCATGGCGATCAGCCTGACCGGTCTGGCAGGCTGGCTCGCTCCGGGCGCCAGTCCGGCGCTGCCGTGGCTGGTGGCCTCGATGGGGGCTTCGACCGTATTGATCTTCATGGTCCCGGCCAGTCCGCTGGCCCAGCCCTGGCCGGTCGCGGGCGGGCATCTGCTCGCCGCCACGATGGGATTGCTGGCCAGGGACCAATTGCCCGAACCGTGGCTGGTCACCGGCCTCGCGGTGGGCCTGGCGATTGCCGGAATGAGCCTGCTGCGCTGCCTGCATCCACCAGCCGGCGGCACCGCCCTGATCGCTACGCTGTCCGCGCCTGGTGCGCCGCGCAACTGGCAGTTCCTGCTCTCACCCCTGGCGATCAATCTGACGGTCCTGCTGGTCTGCGGGCTGGTCTGGCACCGTCTGACCGGCCATACCTATCCGCACCGGCCCGCGCCGGTTCCATCTCCGGCGGCCTGGGCCGGCCATATCGAGGATGCGGATCTGGATGCGGTGCTGGCCGGTTGGGACGAGCAGCTCGACGTCAGCCGCGACGATCTGCTGGCCTTGATCCATGCCGCTGAGGCGCGCGTCCTCGCCCGGTTCCAGTCAGGAACCACCAAGCCCTGATGGCTGGACGAGCGGTCGGAGCGGAGCGGCGGATACTTCGCCGGGCAAGGGTCCGGTTGGCACTTCGCCAACCTGGATAACGGCGGTCGGCTGGTGCTCGCGATTGCGGGCCGACACCGCGACACCCGCCGCGCCGATCTCGATCCGGTTGTAGCTGGCCGGGGTCGAGCGCAGCCGGGTCGACAGCGTCCCGGCACCGATCATCCGCAGCGGGCCTTGCGGCGTTTCGCGGATCAGGTCGAACGGATCGTGGACATGGCCGGTCAGCACCGCGGCAACCTTGCGCCCGGCCAGCGCCGCCATCGCCGCCTCGCCGCCGATCGTCAGCCGCCGCCCGTCCGGCGCGCGCTCAAGCAGCGGATGATGCGCGGTGACGAACACCCGGGTCCCGGCCGGCAGCGCGTCGATCGCCGCCAGGGTCTGGGCCAGCGCAGGCGGGCGGACCCAGCCCTCGACCCACGGCCAGCGCGGCTGGGCGCGGGTGGTGGTCTTGAGCGGGACGACCGCGAAACCGGGAAAGTCGAGCTCGCGCTCGATCAACCGTTCGATCGCGTGGTAGCGGCGGTAGGGGGCCACAAAACGCTCGAGCAGGTTGAAATAGGGCAGGTCATGATTGCCGACCTCGACCGTGACCGGCACCCCAAGGGCGGTGATCCAGTCACAAGCGGCGCGGAACTCATGGTGGCGCGCCCGCATGGTCAGGTCCCCGGTGATCAGCACCGCGTCGGGCCGCTCGGCTGCGATTGCACTGCGCACCCAGTCGAGCGCAACCGCATCTTCGCGGCCGAAGTGAAGATCGCTGATATGGAACAGGGTCAGTGCGGCCATCAGATCCGTCCACTCAGCAGCAACCAGGCCGATCCCAGGTTGACCGCCGAATACAACGCATAGAACCAGGCCCAGGTTGCCGAGCCATGCGCGATCATCAGCATCGCCCCGGCCAGCATCACGAATTCGAGCAACAGGCTGAACCGGCCGCCCATCTGCTGGAAAAACCATGGCACCCGTCCGAGCAGCGGGTGATCGCTGTCGAGCACCGCCCGGTGCGCAGCGAAATTACCGATCCCGAGCAGGAAGACGAAAAGCAGGCCCATCCCCCCGTCATAGCCGAGTCGCGCGGCAAGGCCAGCAGGCTAATCGGGCAATGTGTGTTAGACTGGCAATACACTCACCGGGTCCAGTTGGTCGTTGGTCGAGCCGGACGGTGGTTCATCCCCCCGCACAAGCCGCAAATCGAACCCGGCTGGCCGGAGCCGTCCGCCGCTCTATCCCGGTCCGTGGCGCAACCCAGTCCCCCGCCGCGCCGACCACAACAGGAGAACTGCCATGAACCGGTTTCTCGCTTCTACCCTGGCCCTCGCGCTGCTCGGCGCCGGGGCTGCACAGGCCCAGACCGCGCAGGTCCGCTACGCCGATCTCAACCTTTCGAGCGCAGCCGGCCAGGCCGAGCTCGATCGCCGGATCGAAGCCGCCGCGCGCCGCGCCTGCGCCGCCGAGCTGTCCACGGGCAGCCGGATCGAAAATCGCGACGACCTCAGTCGCTGCAAGGCCCTGGTCCGCGCCCAGGTTGCCGCTGCCCTCAAAGCCTGAGGCAGCGCGCATACGGCCCCGGGGCAGACCAGTCCCCCGCTCCCGGGGCCGTTTTTCAAGAGTGCGCTGAGCAGCTCAGCGATTGGATTGACCCAAGCCTAGGTCGGCAGCAGGCATCGCGAGCTGAAACGCCGCAATGTGTCCTACGCGCAGCTAGTCGATAAGCAGGCCGCAATCGGCGTAGTGGACTCTGAGCCGAATATCAGGAACAAGTTGAGCCGTGGAAAATTTACAGCGGTGTTCTTGATACTATGCTTAGAGGCTATCGGCTCTATATCGCTGCGATTGGACTAGCTCTAGCTGGGGCTACTCCACCAAATGAAAAACCCGTAAATAAGGCAACCCCCCAACAGGTAAATCCACCCCCAACGCTTGCACCGGATTACACTCCTAATCCCGATAAACAGGATGGAGGTTGTTACAGCGCCAAAAACCCCGACAGCGCCGATCTGTGCGCCCAGTTGCGCGCAGCCATAGCCGCTGAAAGAGCGGCGGATACCGCACGGTGGGGGAATATCATTGCGGGTGTCGCGGCGGCACTTTCGTTCGCCAGCATTATTCTCGTTTTGCGCGCTCTGCGCCAAACCGATGAATCTTTGAAGATTTCGCAACGAGATCGCGCCACCGCTACGCGCAGAGCCATCGCTCAGTCCGAAGAAAGTAAGGAAGCGCTCGGAATAGCAAGGCAGAACGCCGATGCCGCCTCTGTGCATGCCAAAATTGCAGAGACGACAGCCGATCACCAACTTAGACCATATCTCGCGATTGAGAAAATCCTCCCCGAAAAGCCAACTCTGGAAACCGATACGATTCAAATCGTATTTAAGAACTTCGGCCAAACTCCTGCACAAAACATTCGCAAAGAAATGGGCGTTGCCTTTGCCCCAGTTGGAATTGATAGCTGGCCGATACCTATCGCCAAGATTGACCTTGGGCGTGAAATTGCACCGGGCCATTCCCAAAAATCGACCATCGAGTTGTCCCTTTGGGGAGAAGAGTGG
>CALCQB010000277.1 GCA_937897535.1 uncultured Novosphingobium sp.
GTTTCCCAATCGACGAGGACCAGTTCGGGAAATTTCCACAGGTTGCTCAGCGGCGAGTCCTTGGCGAACGCCTGGCGGAACGCGAATGGGAAGCGGCCGTTGATTTCGAAATAGCGGGTCACCACGGCGCGGAACTTGCGGATCCGCATCATCGCGGTATCGGCCGCCTGCGGGTCGGAATTCAGGTCGTCCAGCCGGCCCTGGGTCATCGACAGCAGCTCCTGCGCGCCGGAAAGCGCCGGCACCGAATGCTAGGAATTTGCTTTTTCAACTAGCGCGGAGAATACACTGATGAGCAGTCTCTGTTAGAGGAAAAGGAGGTTGACCTCATCGGGATTTTCGGCATACCTCTACGTTTTCTCTGTTCCTCTGCGTAGGGAAAAGGCGGACTTGATCGCACACTTCAATTTCTCAGATAATTTCCAACCATCATCATGAAACAAACCATCGCAGTCGCATTCCTGGGCCTGATTTTCGCCACCATTCCGCTGGCTCATGCGGAAATCCCGATCAAGTCCGGAGAAAAGGTGGCGTTCCTCGGTGACTCCATCACGGAATACGGCAAAGCCAATCCGGGTGGCTATGTCAATCTGGTTAGCAGCGGACTCGCGACGAATGGCGTGAAGATCGAAATCATCGGGGCGGGCATCAGCTTCTTGATCACGGCTGCAGTCGTGTTTTTTGTGATCGTCAAACCGATCAACCAACTGATGGCGATGACGCGGAAAAAAGAAGCGGACGCGCCGCCACCTCCGCCGCCCGCTCCCGTTCCGGCAAAGCCGGTCCAGGTCCCGGCTCAGCCCGGTTTCGCGACGCTTGACCCAGGCGCGACCAAGACCGTTTCGGGATTCGATTTGGCCAAGACTGCCCCGCCAACTCCCTCTCCGGCACCAGCTCCAGCACCGCCTCCGCCTCCACCCAAACCAGCGCCACAAGCCCGGCCGTCGAGCATCGACGAGGCCTTTGCCGATCTCGCGCCGCCCAGCCGCGAAATCGAGCCGCAGTCGGGCGCGGTCGATATCCGGCGGATCAAGCCCAAGGTCACACCGCCCAAGGATCAGGTAACGGCCGAAAAGGACGCCAAGACCAAGGACCCCAAGGCCAAGGATCCCAAAGTCAAACCCGCCGCACCGAGCTATCCCAGCCGGATCTGGGTCCAGCTGGCCACCGGGCGCGACAAAGGCGCGCTCGGTTTTGACTGGCGCAAGCTGGTCAAGGACGATCCCGTAGTGTTCAAGGGGCAGAAGCCTTCGGTCACCGCCTGGGACAAGACCAACCGCCTGCTGACCGGACCCTTCGCCAGCGCCAAGGAGGCCAATGCCTTTCTGGCCCTGCTCAAGAAGGCCGGGGTGGGCGGGGCGTTCGTCTGGACCAGTCCGGCCGGGCAGGTGGTCGATGCGCTGGGCACCGCGAAGTAGTTCGTCCACTCCTTTTCCACACCTTGTGAACAGGCTTATCGAGTTTTGCGCAGGGCAGCGCGCCGGGTGGATTGTCCAGTGCCCCCATCGCACTGCATCCACCGCGACATGATGCAAGGCGACCGCCAGAACTTTGAGCGTGACGAGGACGCTGCCCCCGTCGACATGCTCGCTTCGTTGTTCGAAGCGCGCGGCTGGCCGTGCGAATTCGTCGCCGAGGACGAGATTTCGGGCGAGATCAAGGGCTCGTGGGCCAGCTACACCCTGCGCGGGGTCTGGCGGCGCGAGGATCACGTGCTGCAACTGCTGTGCCTGCCCGACATCCGCGTGCCGGATGACAAGCGCGCGGCGGTTCATGAACTGCTGGCGCTGGTCAACGAACAGCTGTGGGTCGGTCATTTCGACATGTGGTCGAACGGTTCGGTGCTGCTCTACCGCCACGCGATGTTGCTGGGCGACGAGGGCCTGCTCAGCCTCGCCCAGGCCCAGATCGCGGTCGAAGCCGCGGTCGAGGAGTGCGACCGGTTCTATCCCGCGTTCCAGTTCGTGCTGTGGGGCGACAAGACCCCGGCCGAAGCGCTGGCCAGCTCGATGGTCGATGCGGCGGGTGAGGCCTGAGCCACATCGGCGCTGGACATTCGGCATTGCGAGCCTAGCGAGGCAATGACGAATTAGGGGGACGCATTTGATGGCCGAGACCGGTTCCATCCTGATCTGCGGATGCGGCAACATGGGCGGGGCGATGCTGGAAGGGTGGCTGTCCGCCGGGTTCGATCCGGTGCGGTTCACCGTGGTCGATCCGGTCCTCGCCAATGCGCCACCGGGCGTTCGTCTGCTCCGCGCCGCGCCGGACGAGCGCTTTGACGTTGTCCTGCTGGGGATCAAGCCGCAGGCGCTGGACGAGGCCGCCCCGGCGCTGGCCCCGGCGACCGCAGGCGCAATTGTCCTGTCGATCCTGGCCGGGGCGGAACTCGCCAGCCTGGCGGCGCGGTTCCCCGCCACGAAAGCGCTGGTGCGGGTGATGCCCAATTTGGCGGCGGCAATCGGCAAGTCACCGCTTGGACTGTTTGCAAATGGGCTCGACCCGGCGGCCCGTGCGGCGGTCGAAGCCTTGCTGTTTCCGCTTGGGACCCCGGAATGGCTGACTTCAGAGGATCAGCTTGACGCGGTCACCGCGCTGGCCGGTTCCGGTCCGGCCTTCGTCTACCGGTTCATTGCGGCGCTTGCCCAGGGCGGGGCGGAACTGGGGCTCGATCCGGCCCAGGCCGACCGATTGGCCCGGGCGATGGTCGAAGGCGCGGCCCGGCTGGCTGCGGCTGCTCCCGAAGACCTCGGCGAACTGGCCCGGCGGGTTACCAGTCCAGGCGGAACCACTGCGGCCGGGCTGGCCGCTCTGGACGGCGACGGTGCCTTCGCCCGGCTGGTTGCGGAAACGCTGCGGGCCGCGCGGGATCGCGGCAGCGAACTGGCGGCGGCGGCGCGCGGCTAGGTCGCCGATACAAATTGCGACAATCGCAATACCGGTTTTGCTTGAATCCTTAACTGTCAGGCCCGATATTCGCTGCATCGCCCCTATCATGGGGCGGCAAAGGAGTTTGTCATGTCTGATTGGAACGATCCTCGGACCACCCAATCGCCGTTTGGCAACAGCGGCCCGGCGCTCAATGGTGCTTCGCTTGACGCGGTCACCAAGGACCAGGGCCTGCGGCGCTATATGCTGTCGATCTACAACTACATGGCCTCGGGCGTCCTGCTGTCGGGTGTCGTGGCTTTGCTATTCGCCAATTCCGGCCTGGCCGCGCAGGTCATGGCCACCCCGCTGCGTTGGGTAATTGCCCTTGCGCCGCTGGGCTTCGTCATGGCGATGAGCTTTGGCGTCAACCGGATGCAGACGGCGACGCTGCAGATCCTGTTCTGGGCCTTCAGTGTGGTGATGGGCCTGTCGCTTTCGGCGATCTTCCTAGTTTACACCGGGCCGTCGATCGCGCTGACCTTCTTCTCCACCGCTGGCGCGTTCGCTGGGCTTAGCCTCTATGGCTACACCACCAAGCGTAACCTGTCGGGCATGGGCAGCTTCATGGCGATGGGGGTAATCGGCCTGATCATCGCGATGCTGCTCAACCTGTGGCTGCAATCGGGCCCGCTGGCCCTGGCAATTTCGGCCATCGGCGTGTTGATCTTCGCCGGCCTGACCGCCTGGGATACCCAGCGTCTGCGCGATACGTACTACCACGTCGCCGGAACCGACATGGTCGGCAAAGTCGTGATCATGGGCGCGCTGTCGCTCTATCTCGACTTCATCAACATGTTCCAGTTCCTGCTCAGCTTCCTCGGCAACCGCAACTAAACGCACGTCAGGAACGGCAAATCGTGCCCGGCCTGCCTAGCGGCAGGTCGGGCACTTGCTTTGTCGGACCCTTCGCGTCATGCCCCGTTAACCCGAGCTGCGCCAAAACCGCCGGGCACGAGAGGGATTGAAGTGGGTCTTATGAAGTCAGTCAGCGTTCGCCGGATTGTAACCGGATGTCTCGCCGCAATGGTGCTTGTCGCCGGTGCGGCCGATGCCAAGGACAAGAAGAGCAAGGCGCCGCCGCCTCCTCCACCCCCGCCGCCGCAGATCTGGGTTGAGTGGAAGCCGGTGATCCCGAACCGCGCCTCGACCACGCTGGTGTTCCGGCCGATCGGTCCGGACGGCGTTCGCCTGAGCGTCAATCGCAACATCTCGCCAGCGCAGACCCTGTGGAACCTGCGTTCGGGCTACAATGTCGCGGCGCTGACCTGCCAGGATCCCGAGCACGCTGGAATCCTCGTCAACTACAAGGCGTTCCTGAAAACCCACGTCAAGACGCTGCGCGCGACCAATGCCAAGGTCGATGCCGAATGGCGCGCCAAATACGGCGCGGGCTACGTAAAGCAGCGTGAAAAGTTCATGACCGAAGTCTACAACCACTTCGCCGAGCCGCCCGTAAAGAAGGCGTTCTGCGATGCTGCGCTGGCGATGAGCAAGGATGCCTTGCCGGTCAAGTCGGCCAACCTGACCAATTTCGCGACGACCGCGCTGCCCAGCCTTGAGATCGTGTTCGACGATTTCTACAAACGCTACGATAAGTGGAAGGCGGACATGGCGGCCTGGGAAGCCCGCTGGGGCAAGGACGCGGTTCCCGGCACTTTGGTGCTGGTGACCCCGCAGAACGCCGCACCCGTCGTGCCAGCGACCGCTGGACCGATCGCGCCGGTCGCGACCATGCCGGTCAGCGGCGGAAGCTGACCCCGCAGGACGCGAAAATTTGTCCTTCCAAGGCGTTCCCCCTTTCGCTAAGGGAGCGCCTCGCGCGCGTGGGGCTTCCCCTTGCGTGCTCGCACTGGAACGGGGCCGTAGCTCAGATGGGAGAGCGCGTCGTTCGCAATGACGAGGTCAGGGGTTCGATCCCCCTCGGCTCCACCAGTGCCTTGCCATTCGCCCCATTCCGGCCTGCAAATGGCGACATTCTGCGCTTCCGGTGCTCACGACCCGAATGGTCGCTGCGCGCCGGTTCTCGAATGTCGACATTTTCGGCTCGGACTGAGACGAATGGCAAGGCACTGGTCTGACACCGCCCGCCCTGCCTGCACCGTTCGTGTCGAGCGAAGTCGAGACACTTCGCGCGACATTCGCCTCATAACCCGTTAGTAGCCCCACCATGCATTTTCTCGACCAGGCCAAGATCTACCTCCGCTCGGGCCAGGGCGGCCCCGGAGCCGTGGCGTTCCGGCGCGAGATGTATGTCGAATATGGCGGCCCCGATGGCGGCAACGGCGGCAAGGGCGGCGACATCATCTTTGAAGCCGTTCCCGGGCTCAACACCCTGATCGACTTTCGCTATGCCCAGCACTTCAAGGCCCCGCGCGGCGGCCACGGATCGGGCCAGAACCGGACCGGGGCCGGCGGCAAGGACCTGATCATCAAGGTTCCGATCGGCACCCAGCTGATTTCCGATGAGGACCGCGAGACGGTACTACTCGACCTGACCGAAGCCGGGCAGCGCGTCACCTTTCTCCATGGCGGGATGGGTGGTCGCGGTAACGCCAGCTACAAGACCAGCACCAACCGTGCCCCGCGTCAGCATCAGCCGGGCGAGATGGGCGAAGAGATGTATGTCTGGCTGCGGCTCAAGCTGCTGGCCGATGCCGGGCTGGTCGGCCTGCCCAATGCCGGCAAGAGCACTTTCATCAACCAGATCACCAACACCAAGGCCAAGGTCGGCGACTATGCCTTTACCACGCTCACCCCGCAGCTTGGCGTCGTGCGGCATCGCAACCGCGAATTCGTGCTGGCCGACATTCCCGGCTTGATCGAAGGTGCTGCGGAGGGGGCCGGGATTGGCGACCGGTTCCTCGGCCATATCGAGCGCTGCCGGGTGCTGGTTCACCTGATCGACATCAACGGCACCGATCCGGCCGAAGCGCTGGAGATCATCGAGGAAGAGCTCGCCGCCTATGGCAACGGACTCGATGAAAAGCCGCGGCTGATCGCGCTCAACAAGATCGACACGGTCGATACCGAACTGGTCAAGATGTTCGTCAAGGAACTGAAGGCAGCCGGCGCCAAGAAAATCTACCCGATCTCCGGCGCGACCGGCAAGGGGATGGACGCGCTGCTCGACGCGGTGATCGAATACCTACCTGCCGCAACCGGGACCGAACGTCCGGCGGGGGAACAGGAAGAGGGCGACGACCGGCCCTGGTCGCCGCTTTGACCGCCAGAGGTTGCATCGCGCGCACATTTGCCTAATCGGCTTGGGCGATGAAGATCACCGGCCTCTCCGACCTTGCTGACAAGACCGCCTGCCCCCGCCTGGTGGTCAAGGTCGGCTCGTCGCTGCTGGTCGGTCAAAAAGGCGTGCGGCGGACATGGCTCGAAGGGCTGGTCGCCGAAATCGCCCAGGCCAAGGCGCGCGGGCAGGAAGTGATCGTGGTTTCCTCGGGCGCGATCGCGCTCGGCGCAGCCAGGCTCGGGCTCGACAAGGGCGGGCGCGGCAGCCTCGCCGATGCCCAGGCGGCGGCCGCAGTCGGCCAGATCGCGCTCTCCGGGCTGTGGGCCGACCTGCTCGGCGCGCACGGGATCACCGCCGCGCAGCTGTTGCTGACGCTGGAAGACCTTGAAGACCGCCGCCGCTACCTCAACGCCACCGCCACGCTGACCCGGCTGCTCGATGCCGGGGCGGTGCCAGTGATCAACGAGAATGACAGCGTCGCCACTCAGGAAATCCGCTTTGGCGACAACGACCGGCTGGCCGCGCGGGTTGCCCAGGCGGCGCAGGCCAGCGCGGTGTTGCTGCTGTCCGATGTCGATGGCCTGTTCGATCGCAATCCGGCGCAGTCCGGCGCGCAGTTGCTGGGCGAAGTGCGCGGGGTGACGCCGGAAATTCACGCGATGGCCAGCGGTGGCAGTTCTTCCGGCATGGGTTCGGGCGGGATGACCAGCAAGCTCCAGGCCGCCGAGATCGCCGAGCGCGCCGGGATCGCGCTTGCGATTGCCTCTGGCCTGCACGACGCGCCGATCGCCCGGGCAACCGAGCAGGGCGTCGGCACGCTGTTCCTGCCGCGCCGCAAGGATGGCGGGCGCAAGGCCTGGCTGGGCGGACGCCTGCGGCTCAAAGGCGCGCTGGTGATCGATGCTGGGGCGGTGCGGGCGCTGGGCAAGGGCTCGAGCCTGCTCGCCGCCGGGATCGTCGCGGTCGAGGGCGAGTTCCAGCGCGGCGATGCGGTGGCGGTGCGGGCTGCGGACGGCGCGGTGCTGGCGCATGGACTTGCCGAATACGATGCCGCCGAATGCGCGCGGTTGCAGGGCCGACAGTCGGCCGAACACGCCGCGATCCTGGGTTATGCGCCGCGTTCGGCGGTGGTCCACCGCGACCAGATGGTC
>CALCQB010000278.1 GCA_937897535.1 uncultured Novosphingobium sp.
CATTACGGCCATCCACATGGTGTTAGAGCCGATCATCTGGAGGCAGTGACCACCCAGTGCGGGGATGTCCTGCACCAGCCAGCCGCCGCCGATCAGGGCGACCTCCTCGCCGGCGCACAGCCGCGCCTCGATCGCGTCCCAGATCATCCCCGCCGTATCGGTGCCGTTGAACCGGTCGATGGCGACGATCCCGGTCGGCGAGGTCACGTTGATTTCGGTCAGCCACTTGCCGCCGATCACGTCGATCCCGACGAATACCAGCCCGCGCGCCTTGAGCTCCGGCCCCATCGCGGCGCAGATTTCCTCTTCGCGCGCGGTCAGCGTGGTCGCTTCGGCATAGCCGCCCTGGGCGAGGTTGGAGCGGAATTCACCCGCCCCCGGCCGGCGGTTGATCGCCCCGGCGATCTCGCCGTCTACCAGCACGATCCGCTTGTCGCCTTCGCTGATTTCTTCAAGGAACGGCTGGAACATGTGCGGCTCGACCCAGGCGTTGTCGAACAGTTCGATCAGCGCGCCGAGGTTGGAACCATCGGCAGGAATCCGGACCACCGCCTTGCCGCCGTTGCCGTGGAGCGGCTTCATCACCAGGTCGCCGGGATGACGGGCATGGAACTCGCGCACGTCCTCGATCCGCCGGGCGATCAGCGTCGGCGGCATGAAGTGGGCGAAATCGAGCACGAAGACCTTTTCCGGCGCGTTGCGGACGCTGGCCGGGTCGTTGACCACCAGGGTCTGGCCCTCAAGCCGTTCGAGCAAGTGGGTGGCGGTGATATAGCTGAGGTCGAACGGCGGATCCTGCCGCATCAGCACGACATCGACGTCCTGGACCAGATCGATCCGGCGATGCGCATCGCGGGCGAAATGATCGCCCTCGACCCGCTGCACCGTGACCGGCGCGGCCCAGGCGGTCAGCCGGCCGCTTTCATAGGCCAGCGACTGGACTCCGTATTCAAAGACCGAATGCCCGCGCCCCTGCGCCGCCTCGATCAGCGCGAAGCTCGAATCCCCGGCAATCTTGATAGATTCCAGCGGGTCCATCTGGACGGCGACGCGAAGGGTCATGCGGTTAGGGCTCCACTCAGGACATCAATGCGTTCGCCATGTGGCGTGGCCAGCGCCCCGGCGCAAGCAGGACCACGTCGATCCGCTGTTCGTCGTCCGGTTTCGCATAACGCGGCGCGACTGCCTCGGCGGCCGCGGCCACCCGGCGCAGGCGATATTCGTCAATGGCAAAGTCCAGCTCCGCCGCCCGCGCCCGCCACTTGACCTCGACGAAGGCCACCACCCGCCCGCGCCGCGCGATCAGGTCGATCTCGCCGCGCGGGGTCTTGATCCGCTGCGCCACGATCCGCCAGCCCTTGAGCCGCAGGTACCACGCTGCCAGCAGCTCGCCGCGGCGCCCGCGCGCTTCGCGTTCGGCGCGGGTGCTCACTTGAGCTCCATCGCCCGGGCATAGAGTTCCTTGCGGTCAAGCCCAGTGGCCCGCGCCACCTCGGCCGCAGCCTGGCTCGGCTTGTGCGACTTCAGCGCTTCGGCCAGCAAGGCGTCTGCATCCGCAGCACTGGTCTGCACTTCGCCGGGGGGAGCGATCACCAGCACGATCTCGCCCTTGGGTGGATGCGCGGAATAGTGCCCGATCAATTCCTCGGGCGTGCCGCTGCGGCATTCCTCGTAAAGTTTGGTCAGCTCGCGCGCGATCGCCACTTCACGGCCCGGCAGGACTTCGCCGATCGCCGCGAGTGCGTCGGTCAGGCGCGGCGCGGTTTCGTAAAACACCAGCGTGGCCTTGATCCCGGCGAGTTCGGCCAGCGCATCGGCCCGTGCCTTGGCCTTGCTCGGCAGGAACCCGGCGAACAGGAAGCGGTCGCTGGGCAGGCCGGCGAGCGTCAGCGCGACGATCGCCGCGCTCGGCCCAGGGATCGAGGTAATCGCGATCCCCCGCTCGCGCGCGGCGCGGACCAGCTTGTAGCCGGGATCGGAGATCAGCGGGGTACCAGCATCGCTGACCAGCGCCACGGCTTGCTCGGCCGCCAGGGCGACGATGTATTCGCGGGTCGCGTCGCTGGCGTGATCGTCGTAGCGGATCAGCCGGGTCTTGACGCCGACGTGCTGCATCAGCTTGCCGGTAACGCGGGTATCTTCACAGGCTACCGCAGCCACGGCACCGAGTACCGTTACGGCACGGCGCGACAGGTCGCCCAGATTGCCAATCGGGGTCGCGACTATATAGAGGCCGGGTCCAAGCGCTTGATCCATCGGCGCTACCATGGACTGGCCGCAAGGGAGCGACAAGGGATGATCGAGGCGCGGATGAACCGGCGCAAGCTGGTCTTGCTGGTGGGCGTGGCCCTGCTGGCCGGGTGCAAGGTGATCCCCAAGGGCCCCGGAACCACGCCGCCGCCCGAAGGCGGCCCGGACTCCGGATTGCCCGCCGACAAGGCCCGCCACCGGGTTGCACTGCTGGTTCCGCTGACCGGTCCGAATTCCGGGCTGGGCCAGTCGATTGCCAATGCCACCACCATGGCGATCCTCGATACCAATGCCCAGAATGTCCGGATTACCACCTACGATACCTCGGGCGGAGCCGCCGCGGCGGCCGCGCGGGCGATGGATGAAGGCAACAAGCTGATCCTCGGGCCGATGCTGACCGAAGACGTCGCCACGGTTGCCGCGGTGGCGCGTTCGGCGCGGGTGCCGCTGATCACCTATTCGAACGATCCGCGCGTCGCCGCCCGCGATGTTTTCGTGATGGGCACCACCCAGGACAATTCGATCCTGCGCGTGGTCGAATTCGCCCGGTCCAAGGGGATCAACCGATTTGCGGTGCTGGCTCCCAAGGGCGAGTTCGGCAGCCGTGCCGCTGCGACCTATGGCGAGGCGGTCCGTGCTTCGGGCGGCACGCTGGTTGCCAGCGACAGCTATGACCGCGGCAACAATTCGGTGCTGAGTGCCGCCGCCCGGCTCAAGGCCAAGGGCGGGTTTCAGGCCATCCTGATCGCCGATGCCCCGCGCGTTGCCGGGCAAGCCGCCACGCGGCTGCGCGGTGCAGGCGCCGCCAACCCGCGGATCCTTGGCATCGACCAGTGGAGCGGCGACCCGTTGGCGAGCAGCACGGCCTCGCTGCGTGGGGCCTGGTTCGCAGCCCTGCCCGATGCCCGTTACCGCCAGTTTTCGACCAGTTATCAGGCCCGGTTCGGGGCGGCGCCCTATCGGCTGGCGACACTGGGCTATGATTCGGTCCTGCTGACGGTCCGGATCGCGCGTGAATGGCGCGGCAACACCCCGTTTCCGGTCAGCCGACTGGCCGATACCGGCGGGTTCCTCGGGCTCGACGGGCCGTTCCGGTTTCGCCCCAATGGCCTTGGTGAACGCTCGCTCGAGGTTCGCGAGACCCGGGCCGGCGGGGTGACCATCGTCAGCCCCGCGCCAGAGAAGTTCGTGGACTGACGATAACGGCGGTACCGCGCTTGCACGGCGGAATCCCCTGGGCCTATAGCCTTGGCCATGGCCGATGACCTGTTTGACAAGCTTCCCGCCAGCTCTGGCGATTCCTATGACGGTTCCGCGATCGAAGTGCTCGAAGGGCTCGAGCCGGTCCGGCGCCGTCCGGGGATGTACATCGGCGGGACCGACGAGCGCGCGTTCCACCATCTCGCCGCCGAAGTGCTCGACAATGCGATGGACGAAGCCGTCGCCGGCCACGCCAACCGGATCGAAGTGCTGCTGGAAG
>CALCQB010000279.1 GCA_937897535.1 uncultured Novosphingobium sp.
CGCCGTCTTTGCTGCGTTCGAGGCCGATCCGGGCCAGCGCTGCGCGGTGCTGACCGGTTCGGGCGAAAAGGCCTTTGCCGCCGGGGCCGACATCAAGGAAATGGCCGACAAACCTGCCGCCGATTTCTATGCGGATGACTTCTTCAGCCGCTGGACCAGCCATCTGGTCAAGACCACCCGCAAGCCGTGGATCGCGGCGGTCAACGGTTTCGCGCTGGGTGGCGGGTGCGAACTGGCGATGATGGCGGACTTCATCATCGCGAGCGAGAATGCCCGGTTCGGCCAGCCCGAAATCAAGCTCGGCGTCGCCCCCGGCATGGGCGGCAGCCAGCGACTGACCCGCGCGGTCGGCAAGGCCAAGGCAATGGAGATGTGCCTGACCGGGCGGATGATGGACGCCGCCGAAGCCGAGCGCTCAGGCCTCGTCGCCCGCGTCGTCCCGCTCGCCAGCCTGATCGAGGAAGCGGTCAAGACCGCCACCGAGATCGCCGCGATGCCGCCGCTCGCCGCGATCGCCAACAAGGAAATGGTCAACACCGCGTTCGAAACCGGGCTCGATCAGGGGATCCTGCTCGAACGCCGGATCTTCCAGGTCCTGACCGCGACCGAGGACAAGGCCGAAGGCATGGCGGCGTTTATCGAGAAGCGGCCCGGGGTGTGGAAGGGGCGCTAACTTGCATTCGACGAGGCTCATCGGGGCGCTGGTGAGGCGAATTCGCTTGTCGACGAAAGTAGCGCTAGCGCTCGTCGCCATGCACTTTTCGATCCTTGGAAGTGTCGTAACAAATTCAGTTTTTTACGATTCCGGCGGATTCTTGGGGTTGCTGTGGTGGCTAGGCGCGCTTTGGGTGCTGCCAATCATTGCGCTAGTCGTCGTGGCGACTGTTGCGTTGAACGATTGGATGAACCGTGGGAACAATCGAGAGGATTGACATGAGAATCGCCTTTATCGGCCTCGGCAACATGGGCGGCGGGATGGCTGCCAATCTGGTCAAGGCCGGGCATGAGGTTCACGCTTTCGACCTTTCCGCAGAGGCGCTGGCCCGCGCCAAGGAAAGCGGCTGCGCGACCTACACCTCAGTGCGCGAGGCCGTTCAAGGGGCTGAAGCGGTGGTATCGATGCTGCCCAACGGCGCGATCGTGGACAGCGTCTATGCCGCCGATGTGATCGGGCAGGCGCCCACGGCTGCGCTGCTGCTCGATTGTTCGACCATCGATGTCGCGACAGCCCGCAAAGTCGCCGACGCTGCCAGCGCGGCGGGTTACGCGATGGTCGATGCGCCGGTTTCGGGCGGGATCGCGGCGGCCAATGCCGGGACGCTAACCTTCATGGTCGGCGGCAGTGATGCAGCCTTTGCCAAGGCCGAGCCGATCCTCTCCGCCATGGGCAAGGCGGTGATCCATGCCGGCGCATCGGGCGCTGGCCAGGCCGCCAAGATCTGCAACAACATGATCCTCGGCGCGACCATGGTCGCGACCTGCGAGGCGTTTGCGCTCGCCGAGAAGTTGGGCCTCGACCTCCAGACCTTCTATGACATCTCGAGCAAGGCCTCGGGCCAGTCGTGGTCGATGACTTCGTACTGCCCGGTGCCCGGCGTCGGTCCGGCCAGCCCGGCCGACAACGGCTATCAAGGCGGATTCGCCGCGGCGCTGATGCTCAAGGACCTCAAGCTGGCGATGGAAGCAGCGGCCAGTGCCGGGGCCAAGGTCCCGATGGGCCAGCGCGCCGAGGAACTCTACGCAGCCTTCGCCGCCGAAGGCCATGGCGGCATGGACTTTTCCGGCATCATCAAGACGCTTTGACTGGCACCAGCGAAGTCCGGCACCACTCGCTTGCAACGATCACTGCAATCGATTGTTGTTCTTTGCCTTCAGATGTGACAAATAGCCCGCTCGAGCGCTATCAAGCGCCGAGGGGAGAATGCCATGGGTCACGCCAAACCGCACCTTTCGCTGCCGAGAATCCTGCAGATGAACCTCGGATTCCTGGGCTTGCAGTTCAGTTTCGGGCTGCAGCAAGCGAACCCGATCTTCGCCTATCTGGGCGCGGACGAGGCGGACTTCCCCTGGCTGGGCATCGCCGGCCCGCTGACCGGTCTGGTGATCCAGCCGATCATCGGGGTGATGAGCGACCGCACCCTTTCCCGGTTCGGGCGGCGCACGCCTTACTTCCTGGTCGGTGCCCTGATGTGCAGCGCGGGCCTGTTCCTGATGCCGTTCTCGCAAAGCCTGCTGATGGCGTTCTCGATCCTGTTCCTGCTCGATGTCGGCAACAACGTCACGATGGAGCCCTACCGTGCTTACGTGAATGACCGGCTGCGCGAGGAGCAACGCGGTTTCGGCTTTCTCTCGCAAAGCGGATTCACCGGTCTGGCGCAATGCATGGCCTATGCCAGCCCGTTCCTGCTGGTCAGCCTGTTCGGGGTGTCCAAGGTGGCTGAGCCGGGAGTGATCCCCGACTACACCCGGCTGGCGTTCTTCATCGGCGCGGTGCTTTCGATAACCACCATCCTGTGGTCGATCCTGCGGGTGCCGGAACTGCCGCTGTCGGACGATGAAAAGGCCCGGATTGCCGCACTCCCCAGAGGGGTAAGCTCGACCTTCACCGAGATCTTCGATGCCATGCGCGAAATGCCCGGCGCGATGCGGACCATGGCCTGGATGAGCCTGTTCCAGTGGTACGCGATGTGCTGTTACTGGGCTTACCGGGTTCCGTCGATCTCGATGGCGCTGTTCGGCACTTCCGACGGCAGCACCGCCCAGTTCCGCGAGGCCGATCTGCTGGCCGGGCCGATGGGTGCGTTCTACAACGCGATCGCTTTCGTCGCGGCCTTTTCGATGGCGCCGATTTCGCGCCGGTTCGGGGCGGCCCGGGTCCATGCCACCTGCCTGGTCATGACTGGCTGCGCGATGATCGCGATGCCGATGCTGAACAGCCAGCCGCCGATGTGGGTGATGATGGGGATCATGGGGCTTGGCTGGGGCTCGATCATGGGCAACCCCTACATCATCCTCGCCAATGCGATCCCGGCCGAGCGGACCGGGGTCTACATGGGGATCTTCAACATGATGATCTGCGCCCCGATGCTGGTCTTCGCCGCGACGATGACCTTCATCTACGAGCCGGTGCTGGGCGGTGACCCGCGCAACGCGCTGGCCTTTGGCGGGGTGTTGATGCTGTGTGCGGCGGTGGCGGTGATGCGGATCAAGCAAGGCGGCGAGCCTGCCCCAAGGGTAGCAGCCATCGCCTGATGCCGGCCGCGCTCGCCTCGCTCCACAGCGACCAGGCCAGCCTGGTGCTGGAAAGCCGCGCCGATGGTCCGCCGCTGTGGCGGCACCTCGGCGCGCGGGTTGCGCCGGGGGCGTTGCCGCCGCTGGAATTGTCGCGAACCCCGGCATCGTTCTCGCTCGACCGGGATCTGCCGCTCAGCACCGCGCCGCCGTCTGGTCTCGGCTGGTTCGGACCGGCCGGCCTGGGGCTGCGGCAGGATGGCAAGGCGCTGATCCCGGTGTTCGGCGCAGCGGAAGTGATCCAGGATGGGGCCGTGATCCGCATCGTCCTGCGCGATGTCGAGGCCGGGGTCACGCTGCACCAGTCGATAGAACTGCTGGCTGGCGGGGCGTTCCGGTTCAGCGCCGCACTCGCCAACACCAGCAACGCGCCGCTGCAAGTCGACTGGCTGGCCAGCGTATTGATCCCGCTCGCAGCCAGCAGTGCCTCACTGGTTTCGTGGCGCGGGCGGCACAACGCCGAACTGATTGAAGCGACCGAGCCGATGCCGCAGCAAGCCTGGCTGCGCGAAGGGCGGCGCGGAATTTCCGGCCATGGTGGAGCGCCGGGCGTGGTGGTGCTCGACACCGGGGCCGATCATCACGACGGGCTGGTCCATGCATTGCAGCTCGCCTGGTCGGGTGACAGCCGGATCGCGGTCGAGCGCGACGACGAGGGGTTCTGGGTGCTGAGCGCTGGCGCGCGGTTCGAGCCGGGTGAATCCCTGCTGGCGCCGGGCGAACGCCTGACCGCGCCTGATGCAATCCTTGCTGTCTCGACCACCGGGCGCAACGGCGCGATGGCGCAGCAGCACGCGGCGGTCCGATCGCTGCTTCGCTGGCCGGGCGAGGCAATGCGCCCGCGCCCGGTTCACCTCAATTCGTGGGAAGCCTGCTACTTCGATCACGACGAAGAGCGGATCGTTGCCCTGGCCGAAGCCGCGGCGGAAATCGGGGTCGAGCGGTTCATCCTCGATGACGGCTGGTTCCGGGGCCGCAACAACGATGACGCCGGGCTGGGGGACTGGACTGCCGATCCGGTCAAGTACCCGCACGGATTGAAGCCGCTGGCCGAGCGGGTCTGCGCGCTGGGCATGGAATTCGGGTTGTGGGTCGAACCGGAAATGGTCAATCCCGACAGCGAACTCTATCGCGCGCACCCGGACTGGGCTCTGCACCTGCCCGGCCGCGACCAGCCGACCGCGCGCAACCAGCTGGTGCTCAACCTGGCGCTGCCGCAGGTCCGCGATTACCTGTTTGCCGCGCTCGACGCGGTGCTGCGCGAGGTTCCGGTTTCCTATCTCAAGTGGGACCACAACCGCGATCTGGCGCCCGCCGGAGGCTGTGCCCAGGTGCTGGGCAGCTACGATCTGCTTGGCCGCCTGCGCGCGGCACATCCCGCGGTCGAGATCGAAGGCTGCGCGGGCGGCGGCGGGCGTTCGGACGCCGGTATGGCGCCCTATGTCCACCGGTTCTGGACCAGCGACAACATCGACGCAGTCAGCCGGGTTCCGATCCAGCGCGGGTTCCTCGCGTTCCTCCCGCCCGAGCTGATGGGCGCGCACGTCGGGGCCAGCCCGGCCCATGCCACCGGACGCAGCCAATCGCTGGGATTCCGCGCGGCGGTGGCCACGCCGGGGCATTTCGGGGTCGAGCTTGACCCGCGCCAGCTGTCAGCAGGCGACCGGGCAGAGCTGGCGGAATGGATCGGCTTCTCCAAGCAATGGCGCCACCTGCTTCATGGCACGGCGACCTGGCTGGGCGAAGGCGCCGACGGGCTGGTCTGGCAGGCCGTCGGCACGGCGGACGAGTTTCTGCTGTTTGCGATCCGTAATGCCCCGGCGCTCGATCGCCGCCCGCAGCCGCTGCGCTTGCCGTTCCTGGCCGGGGCCGCGAACTGCACGCTCGAACTGCTGCGGATCGCTGGCGGCGAACGCGGGCACGCCGCGCATCGCCCCGCGCTGTTCGACGGTCCGGTCAGCCTGAGCGGATCGTGGCTGGCCCATGCCGGTTTGCCGCTCCCCCCGCTCAAGGCTGAGAGCGTCGCGATTTTCCACGGAAAGGTGGCAGCATGAGCTTGCCCGGTTCAACTTTGGCCGATCTGCCCCACCGCCGCCGCAACCTGCTGACCGGCGAGTGGCTGCTGGTCTCCCCGCACCGGGCCAAGCGCCCGTGGCAGGGTGAGGCCGCGCCGCCGCCAGCCCCGCCCGCCCCGGCCCACGATCCGGCGTGCCATCTCTGCCCGGGCAACCTGCGGGCGACCGGCGAGGCCAACCCGGACTATGCCGGAACCTTTGTCTTCACCAACGACTTTGCAGCGCTGCTGGGCGATGGCGGCGAAGCCGAACCCCATGATCTGTTCCAGACCGAGCCCGCGACCGGAGAGGCGCGGGTGATCTGCTTCGCCCCCGATCATGGCGCGACCCTGGCCCGCTTGCCGATCCCCGCGATCGAGCGGGTGATCGATACCTGGTGCGATCTCTCCGCCGAACTCGGCGCGCGCTGGAACCATGTCCAGCTGTTCGAGAACAAGGGCGCGATGATGGGCGCGTCGAGCCCGCATCCGCACGGCCAGGTCTGGGCCAGCGACTTCGTGCCGGAGCTGCCTGCGCGCGAAGACGCCCGCCAGCGCGAATGGCTGGCTGATAAGGGAACCGTCCTGCTCGATGCGGTTGCCGCAGCCGAGCTCGCCGCAGCCGAACGGATCGTCGAAGCCAACGATCACTGGCTGGCCGTGGTCCCGCACTGGGCAGCCTGGCCGTTCGAGACGCTGCTGATCGCCCGCGGCCCTGCCGCGCGGCTCGAGGAACTGTCCGAAGATGCCCGCAGTGCGCTCGCCGCAATCCTTTCGCGGCTGCTGCGCCGCTACGACGGGCTGTTCGGCTGCGACTTCCCCTATTCGATGGGCTGGCATGGCGCGCCGCACGGGCTGGGCCAGGATACCGCCCACTGGCGGCTCCATGCCCATTTCTTCCCGCCGCTGCTGCGCTCGGCCTCGGTCCGCAAGCACATGGTCGGGTTCGAGCTGCTGGCCGAAACCCAGCGCGACCTGACCCCCGAGAGCGCGGCCGAACGCCTGCGCGCGGTGGAGATCGACGGATGAGCCTGATCGCGCGGACCCGCGCCGGCTTCGTCGAAACCTTTGGCCACGAGCCGGAGGGCGTCGCCTTTGCACCCGGACGGGTCAACCTGATCGGCGAACACGTCGACTACAACGACGGGCTGGTCTTGCCGATGCCGATCTCGACCGGGACGGCGGTCGCCTGGGGCCATACACCGGGCCGCGAGATCGACGCCGTCGCAATTGATTTTGATGCGGAGCGCGACCGTTTCGAGACCGGCAAAGCCGCGCCGCATCAGCCGGCCGACTGGCGCTCGTACCTGCGCGGCATGACTGCAGGGCTGGCGCGGCGCGGTGTCCCGGCCGCCGGCCTGCAACTCGCGATCGCCGGATCGAACCCGCGCGGCGCCGGGCTGTCCTCGTCAGCGTCGCTGTGCGTCGCGCTGGGCCGCGCGTTAACCGCCGCGGCAGGCAAGCAACTGTCGCCGCGCGAACTCGCGCTGGCGGCGCAATCGGCCGAGCACGACTGGGCCGGGGTCAACTGCGGGATCATGGACCAGATGGCGATTGCCGCAGGGGAGCCGGGCCACGCGCTGCTGCTGGATTGCCGCGATCTAACGACTCGGCAAGTCCCGTTCCCGGCGGAATGGGCTGTGGTGATCGTCCAGTCCGGGGTGACCCGTGGGCTGGTCGAGGGACACTACAACGCACGGCGGCACGATTGCGAGCGCGCAGCCGCCGCCTTGGCCGTCCCGAGCCTGCGCGAAGCCAGCCTCGACCTGATTGCCGCCGCCGATCTCGATCCGGTCATCCGCGCCCGCGCCAGCCACGTGGTCAGCGAGATTGCCCGGACCGAAGCCGCCGTGGCGGCAATCGCGGCGCAGGACATCGCCGCGCTCGGCGATCTGCTGCGCGCCAGCCATGCTTCGCTGCGCGACCAGTTTGAAGTCAGCGTGCCCGCTGTCGACCAACTGGTCGATCTGGCCAATGCCGCGATCGGCCCGAACGGCGGGGCGCGGATGACCGGCGGCGGGTTTGGCGGCGCGGTGGTCGCGGTGCTCGAACGCCAGGCCGTGGCCGATTTCGCCGCGGTGCTGGAACGTCAATTCGCGGTGCCCGATGGGCAAGCGCTCAACCTCATGATCGAAGGGACCGGCGGCAACTCTGCCGGACAAATGCCATGACTCCTCCTGACCTCAAGTCCGCTTCAGCTTTCTCCGACGTCACGCCGTGGCGTCCGGACGGCCTCGACGGCGGCGCCGAAATCGCGCTGATCGGGCCGGATGACGCGAGCCCGGTCCTGCCCGGGCTCGACCTGTGGGACAGCTGGCCGCTGGCGCATGAGGACGGCCGGACCGCGGTGATCGGCGATCGCCAGTTCTGGTTCTTCCTCTCCTCGCCTTGTTTTCCCGACCCTGGTCAGCGCCACGATGCCGCGCAGATCCGGCTGGCCTCGCTCGGTCCCGATGGCTGGCGGGATCACGGCCAGGTCATCCCCGAAGGCACCGGCCCCGGAACCCGCGAGTGGGCCGGATCGGCCGTGCTGCATGACGACGGGACGAGCATAACGCTGTTCTTCACCGCTGCCGGGCGGCGCGGGCACAAGCCCTCGTTCGAACAGCGGCTATTCGGCCTGCCCGGAACCCTCGGCACCGACGGTCCGACCGGCTGGGGCGAGCCGTACGAACTGGTCCAGGCCGATGGCAGCCGCTACGTCGTCGCGGCCGAGGCCGAGGGCAAGCCGGGCCTGATCAAGGCGTTCCGCGATCCGGCCTGGCTGCGCGATCCGGCCACCGGCCAATGCCACCTGCTGTTCACCGGCAGCGCCGGATGGAGCGATGACGACTACAACGGCGTGATCGGACTCGCGACCCTGAACGACGACGGAGCCTGGCAGCTGGAAGCGCCGCTGGTCGAGGCGGTCGGGGTCAACAACGAACTCGAACGCGCGCATGTGGTGATCCGTGACGGAACCTATTATCTGTTCTGGTCGACCCAGCGTCGCACCTTCAAGCCTGATACCCCGAACGGCCCGAACGGGCTCTACGCGATGGTGGCCGAAAGCCTGCATGGCCCGTGGCGACCGGTCAACGGTAACGGTCTGGTTGCGGGCAATCCCGCCGCCGAGCCGACCCAGGGCTATTCGTGGTGGGTAACGGGCGAAGGCCGGGTGTGGAGCTTCATCGACCACTGGGGGATGCAGGGCCGCAGCTTCGATCAGCACCCGGAATTGTTGCGCCAGCAGTTCGGCGGCACCCCGGCCCCGGTCTTTGCCCTCGCCTTCGACGGCGACACTGTGACCATTGCGGATTGAGCAAGCGATGCGCCCGACCTATCACTATGCCCCGGCCGCCAACTGGCTGAGCGATCCCAATGGCCTGATTTACCATCGGGGCGAATGGCACCTGTTCTACCAGTACAATCCGCACGGCGAGGACTGGGGCCACATGAGCTGGGGCCATGCTGTCAGCCCGGATCTGGCGGAATGGCAGGAGCTGGCTCCAGCGCTGCTGGAGGATGAGCGCTATATGATCTTCTCCGGCTCGGCCGTGATCGACCGGGCGGACGACGCCGGGTTCGGCACCGGGGCGATGGTCGCGATCTACACCGGTGCCGAGCTGGGCGAAAAGCCCCATCAGGTGCAGTGCCTGGCTGCCAGCAACGACGCCGGACGCAGCTGGACGAAATATGCCGGCAATCCGGTGCTCGACCTCCAGCTGGCCGATTTCCGCGATCCCAACGTGTTCTGGCACGCACCCAGCGGACGCTGGATCATGGTGGTTGTGCTGTCCAACGAGCAGCGCGCGCTGGTCTATGGCTCGCACGATCTCAAGCACTGGGACCAGCTTTCGGTGATCTCCGGGGCAGGTGCGCCGGGCGAGATCTGGGAATGCCCGCTGCTGATCGAGCTGCCGATCGAAGGCACAGGTCAAAACCGCTGGCTGTTCAAGGTCGACGTGCTGCGCGGGGCGCCAGGATCGGGCGCGCTGTACCAGACCGGCACCTTCGACGGGACCCGCTTCGTCCCCGATGGACCAGCGGCCGGGCCGCTCTGGCAAGTCGCCGACATGGGCCGGGAATTCTACGCCGCGATCGCCTGGCACGAACCGCGCGACCTGGCCGGTCGTCCGGTCTGGATCGGCTGGATGGGCAACCACGCCTATCAGGGCCGTCTGCCCAAGCAGGGCTGGCGCGGCGCGATGAGCCTGCCCCGGCGGCTGTCACTGCGGCGCGAGGGCGGCCGCTATGTGCTGCGGCAGGTGGTTGAACCGGCTGCGGTAGAGTCTGTCCCGCTGGTTCAAAGCGACGCCGCGAAGTTGCCGATGTCGGCGCGGATCGAACTCCCGGCAGCGCAGGATTTCACGCTGACGCTGGCCGACGCCGACGGGCGGCTGCTGATGCTCGAACGACACGGTGAAAAGGCCGTCCTGACCCGCCGCGATCCGGTCTCGCCGTTTCTCGACAGTTCGCAGCTGCTGCGGATTGGGCGACAGTCTGCAATTACGCTGTGGCTCGATCACGGCAGCGCCGAGCTGTTTGCCGATCAAGGCGAGGTTTGCGCGACCCTGCAGCACCGCATGGCAGGGGCCGAACTGGCGATGCGCTACCGGACCACCGCCAGCGCCTGATCAGGCCGCTGCCGCGCAGTACCTTGCAATGTAGTCCGCGTGGTCCGGCATCGCCTCGGCCGCGCGGGCCAGCGCACCCTCCAGCTTGCGGAGGTAGTCCACATGATCGACCCCGCGCAGCGGCAGCAATGGGTCGGTGCCCTCGGGCATGTTGCCCTGGCCGATGTGCACCGCCAGCCAGCTCGGCGGGCCGAACAGGTCGGCGTCGCGCTGGACCAGGCGGCCGTTCCTGCGGAAATGCTCGATCTTCCAGATGACGGTTTCGGGCACGTCCATCGCGCTGCAGTAACGCCACAGCTCGCTGTCGGTGCGGCTGGTCAGCTTGTAGTGCAGAATGATGAAATCGCGGATCCGTTCGAATTCGTTGATCGCGATCCGGTTGTATTCCGCGGTCACCAGCGGATCGAAATTGCGATCCGGGAACAGCGCGATCAGCTTGGATATCGCCGCCTGGATCAGATGGATCGAGGTCGATTCCAAGGGTTCCATGAACCCGCCGGACAGGCCGACCGCGATCACGTTCCGGTTCCAGAACAGGTTGCGCCGCCCGGTCACGAAGGTCAGCTTGCGCGGATCGGCCAAGGCCTGACCATCGAGGTTGGCCATCAGCACCGCCGCCGCCTCGTCATCCGAGATGAAATTGCTGCAAAACACGTGGCCGTTGCCGGTGCGGTGCTGCAATGGAATTCGCCATTGCCAGCCCGCCGCCCGCGCGGTCGAGCGGGTATAGGGGGTGAACGCCCCGGCCCGCTCGCACGGCACGGCATAGGCGCTGTCGCAGGGCAGCCAGTGCCGCCAGTCCTGATAACCGGTCTGCAGCGCCCCTTCGATCAGCAGTCCGCGAAAGCCCGAGCAATCGACGAACAGGTCGCCCTCGATCCGGCGTCCGTCCTGCATCGTCACGTGGCTGACATGGCCGCTTTCACTATCCAGCCCGACGTCGCCGACCTTGCCTTCGATCCGCACCACCCCGCGTTCCTCGGCATAGCCGCGCAGGAACCGGGCATAGAGCCCGGCGTCGAAGTGATAGGCATAATCGAAGGTCGAGAGAACGCTGCGCTGCTCGGGCGAAGGCGGGGCGAACTTGCCGCGCCTGGCGGCAGCCCAGGCCATGCACAGCTCGTCGAGCTCTGGCGCTTCGCCGCGCGCCTTCGCCGCCAGCCAGTACTGGTGCAAGGGCAGAAAATCGAAGTCGCGGCCATAGCTGCCGAACGGGTGGAAGTAGCTGTGGTTCTGCTTGCCCCAGTCGGTGAACTGGATGCCGAGCTTGAACGAACCCTGGGTTGCCGCAACGAAGTCGTTCTCGGTAATCCCCAGCGCTTCGTTGAAGGTGCGGAGCGGCGGAATCGTCGCTTCGCCCACCCCGACCGTACCGATCTCCTCGCTTTCGATCAGGGTAATCGTACACCCCGTGCGGATCGCGTTGGCGAGCGCAGCTGCGGTCATCCACCCGGCGGTCCCGCCGCCCACGATCACCACCGACCGGATCGAATTTTCGTGCTGCATAACGGGTCCTTATCGGCGCGGGCGGCGGATGTCGAAGGCGATCACCAGCCGCTCGCCCTGGTCGAACGGCACCGTGCCGTGCCACATGGTTGAAGGGAAAATGGCGAGCCTTCCCGCGGCCGGCTCGATCGTGCGGTACGGCTCGAGCGGCAAGCCGAGTTCGGCCGGGGGCTGCCCGAAGGCGATATGTCCGGCCGGTGCGGGTCCCATCTGCGCCGGCTCGGGTAGCGCGACATAGAACGCGGTCGAAAGCCAGCCCATCGCGTGGGTATGCGGGACGTTGTAGCCCTGCCGGGCGAGCCGGACCGACCAACTGCCCTCGATCAGGAATTCGCCGCGCGGCGCGCCGAGCAACGGGTGCTGCGGATCGTGCGGCGGCAGGTCATCGACATAGTCGCGGACCAGTTCGAGCAGCCGCGCCTTGATCCGCTGGAGCACCGGTTCGTGCCGCAGCAAGACGGAGCGGTCGGTCTGGGTACCGCCGCGGACCGATTGTTCGATATAGGGCTCGGCGGCGGTGTGCAGGCCGCGCAGGACTTCGGCCAGTTCGGCCAGCTCGCCAGAGCTCCAGCCTGCTTCCTGCTGGCGGATCAGCTGGTCCGGGCGGTCGAGCCATTCGGCCCGGTCATCGCCGAGCAAGCGCCAGGCAAGCGACACATAGGGCCAGTATAGCGCTGCCGAAGCAGAGCCGAGCAGCGGTAGCGCCTCGGCCTCGGCGCGTCTGGCTTCGCCCTGGCGCAGGGCATGGCGAATCCGGCACAGGCTGGTGACGTCACCCTGAATCTGGGCGGTCGCGGCCAGCAAGGATTCGGTGCGTTCGGCATCGCCCGATTCAACCGCAACGAACAGCCGCGAGACCAGCAGCGCCGGGGTGGAGCCGAGATGGCGCTCCGCCTCGTCGAGTACCGCCAGCGCCGCCTCCCACGCGCGGGCCTGAGCGAGATTGCGGAACCAGGCGAGCCACAGCGCCGAATTGGCTGGCTGGGCGCGGCAGGCCGGGCCGAGATGGTCGGCAAAGCCCGCGCGCTGGCCGCTCGTCCAGTTGAGCGTGGCGAGCGCCTTGTGCCCGTCGAGCCAATCCGGGTGCCGGGCCAGCAGCTGTTCGAGCAAGTCCCGCGCTTCCCCGGAGCGCCCTTCGGAGATCAGCGCGAGCGCCTGATTGCGGGCAACGTCGAGGTTGCCGGGAGCGAGGGCGCGCACCTTGGCAAACAGCTCGGCTGCTGGATGGCCGAGTTCATAGCGGGTCTGGGCCAGCCCGAAAGCGAGGCCCGGATCGCGGGGATAGGCCGCCCCGGCCGCGGCGAATAGCGCTTCGGCCTCGATCAGGCGCTGCTCGGCGTGCAAGGCAAAGCCCTGCTGCCGCGCCGTCGCTGCATCGCTGGTTCCCGCTTCGCTCATGGCCGTTTATTGGTCTCTCGCTGCGTTGCTGTCGACCCGCATGAAAAAGGGGAGGCAGACCGAAATCCGCCTCCCCCGTTCCGCGACCCTCTTGGGCCAGTTCTTATCAGAAGCTGTACTTGACCGAAGCGGTCCAGGTCCGGCCGAGCGCCGGGCCGGTGCCGATCACAACCGGGCTGGCCGAGGCGTCGGCGATGTTGCCGCTGCCGCGCAGGTCATAGCGGTTGAACACGTTGTAGCCCTGGATTCCCAGTTCGACGTTGGGCAGCGGCATCACCCGCAGGTTGACGCCCAGCACCGCACCACCCGGATACGACCGGCCGGCATCGTCGATGATGCTCGACTGGCCGGTGACGTTGAGACCAAGCGTGGCGATGCTGCCGAAGTCGTAGTTAGCCTGCACGGTATAGACCAGATCGGGCATGTACGGCGCGCGGGTGAACGGGGTCGGGGTGCCACTTGCGTTCACGCCCGACTTGGTCGCCTTGGTCCAGGTCGCATTGCCAACCAGGGTGAATCCGCCGTTGGAATAGGTACCGTAGAACTCGGCACCATACGACTTGTAGCGCGCATCGATCACGCAACCGCCCGCGCCGCCGGGGCAACGGGTGGCCGACAGTTCGAAGGTCGACTGCTTGAAATTGCCCTTCAGCGCAGTGACTTCGATCGTGTAGCGCCCGCCGGCCAGATCGCCGCGGTTCTTGAGGCCCAGTTCGTACTGCTTGACGAAGTCGACCGAGGGGGTGACGCCGTCAGCGGCGCAGCCCAGGGTTCCGGCTTTGGCCTGCGCACTGGTGCAGAGCGAGCCGTCGCTGGCGATCTTGCCGCCAAAGGTCTGGCGATCGCCGTTGAAGCGCCCACCGCGTGAGGCACGGACGAAAAGGCTGGTGTTCTGGTTGGCCTTGAACAAGGCACCAGCGGTCCAGCTGACGTAGTTGCGGCTGTAGTTGAGCACTTCCGAGCCACCGTTTGCCGCCATCGTCGGGATCAGCACGCCGTTCGAATTGACGTTGAACTCTGCCCCGCCGGTGCGGCCACCGCCCGCTGCCTTGACGTTCTCGAACCGGACCGAGCCGTCGATCGCGAACAGATCGCCGTCCAGTTCCAGCGCCGCGTAGGGTGCGGTGTTGGTGTAGGACAGGTCATAGTCGCGGGCGCAGCAGTTGCCCCAGTTGTTGTTGTAGCCCGAGATGCCCTCGACCGTCATCCGCGCGCCGGCGGTGTTGTAGAGGTCAAGCTGCGATGGGTTGTTGCCGCTGACTTCGCGCAGCGACTTGTTGACGTGCCAGTCCATCGCGATGTCCTGGTTCATGTAGAAGAACCCGGCCCGCGCGGTCAGCTTCATCGCGCCCATGTCGAACTTGCCGGCCAAGGTCAGGTCGTTTGCCAGGCTGCCGAGATCGCGGATGTTGGTGCGGACGTTGACGTTGTCATCGACATAGGTGCCGGTGAACACGGTGCCGGCGTTCGGCCCGCTGGCATAGCGGATCGAGCCAACCTGCTGGCCGTTGACGGTTGAACCGACGATCCCTGCAGTGCGGCGAACGTTGACGAACGGCGAGGCGAAGCTGCCACTCAGCTTCGACCAGCGGAAGTTGTTGTCAACCGTGATGCCGCCATCGAATTCGTAGTGGAACTGGCCGCCCAGCTGGGTCTGCTTGGTGCTGATCCCGCTCATGTCGACCCGCTCGAGATTGCCGGTCCGGTTGTAGATCAGGAAGTCGCTGTTGTAGATCGAGTAGTTCGAGCTGTTGCGACCGTCGAAGCCGGGGAACGGCTGGACATTGCTGATCCGGTTGCCGCTGAGCGTGGCCAGCGCCGGGGCGCCGGTGTAGTTTGGCTCCTGCGTGTCGGCGACCTTGAACAGCAGGCGGAAGTAGCCCTTTCCGTCGGCGATGTCCTGGGTCAGGTTGCCCTTGACCTGGATCGAATCCGAAACGTTGAAATCGGCGTGGAGCGGACCGCGGCCCGACTTGAACTGACCGCCGATGTGGAAGCGCAGGGTTTCGTTGATCGAACCGCCATAGCGGAAGTCGACCTTGGTTTCGTTGTAGTTGACGCCCTTGGACAGCGAGACGTAGCCGCCTTCCTTCTGGCCGGTGTTGCTGATGTAGTTGATCACCGCACCCGGGGCCTGCGAGGCATAAGTGGTCGAGCCACCGCCGCGAACCGATTCAACGCGCTCGACGCTGGCGTCGAACCGGGTCCAGTAGTCGTTGTTGCCGAACTGGATGTCACCGAACAGCACGGTCGGCAGGCCATCTTCCTGGATCTGGACGAACGGCGAACCACCGGTGGCGACCGGCAGGCCGCGCACCGCGATGTTCGAGTTGCCGCCCGGGCCCGAGGTGCCGGGCACCTGGATCCCCGGGATCATGCGGAAAACTTCAGCTTCCGAGCTGGGCTTGAAGGCATCGACCATCGCCGCATCGACGCTGGTTACCGAAACCGAGGTGTTGAGGCGGGTCTTGTCACGGCCCGAGGCGGTGACGACGATTTCGTCGAGGCCGGTGGCCTCTTCATCGGCCGTGGCCGGCGCGTCCTGCGCAAAAGCGGGCATCGCGATCAGGCTCATCGCCACGATCGACATGGCCGAGACACAGCTCTTCAAAGTTGATTTCATAGTTCCTCTCCCCTTGGGTCGACTCGAATCGCTTGCGCTACGGCAAGTCGGATCGTGCAACTGCCAGATGCAACAATCGATTGCAACGGCTTTTGACAATCGATTGTATAAATTCCGTGACTGTGCCATTCCGGCAACATTCCT
The DNA here is from genome assembly GCA_937897535.1 of uncultured Novosphingobium sp. Classification (GTDB taxonomy): domain Bacteria; phylum Pseudomonadota; class Alphaproteobacteria; order Sphingomonadales; family Sphingomonadaceae; genus Novosphingobium. Next base: position 15,632 of record CALCQB010000279.1, read on the forward strand.
GCCCTGCACCGGTTGACAGGCACCCCGACGCCGCACCATCAGGACCTGTTTGCCGCATCCGGCACTGAAATCAGATCGTTATTGCAACCATGAACGACCTTGCCTCTCCCCCCGGACGGATCCGCAACATCGCCGAACTGGCGCGGCTGGTCGGCGTTTCGGCCGGCACCGTGTCGCGGGCGCTGGCCAATTCGACGCTGGTCAACAAGGAAACCCGCGAAAAGATCCAGTCAATGGCCCGCCAGCACGGGTTTCGCCCCAACCAGATGGCCAAGCGGCTGCGGATCAAGGAAACCACGGTGATCGGCGTGGTCGTTCCGCTGGGTCATGAACAGCGCCAGCACCTGTCCGATCCGTTTTTCATGACCATCCTGGGCCACCTGGCCGACGCGCTGACCGAGAACGGTTATGACATCATGCTCAGCCGGGTGATCCCCGATGCCGACGACTGGCTGGAACGGATCGCGGATTCGGGCATGCTCGACGGGGTGCTGCTGATCGGCCAGTCGAACCAGTTCGAGGCGATCGAGCGGGTCGCGGCCTGGTACAAGCCGATGGTGGTCTGGGGCACTCACCGCCCCGGACAGACCCATTGCACGGTCGGGGTCGACAACCGCGAGGGCGGCAGGCTGGCGGGCGAATGCCTGATCGCGGCCGGGCGCAAGCGGCTGGCCTTTCTGGGCGACACTACGGCGCCCGAACTGTCCGAACGCTACCTCGGGCTATGCGACGCGGCCCGCGCGGCGGGCCTAGCCGAACCGATCAAGCTCAGCACTCACCTCGCCTCGGACATCATGGCCGAGGAAATCGCCGGGCACGTCGAGCGGATCGGGGCCGAGATCGACGGGGTCGCCGCCGCTTCGGACCTGATCGCGATGCACACCGTCCGCGCGCTGGCCGATCGCGGGCTGGCCGTGCCGGGCCAGATTTCGGTCACCGGGTTCGACGACCTGCCGCTGGCCGAACAGACCATTCCCCGGCTCACCACGATCAGCCAGAACATCGCCCAGGGCGCGCGCGAAATGGTCCGCCTGCTGTTTGAGCGGATCGGCGGCGCTGACGCAGCCTCGGTCGAGATGCCCCCGACGCTGGTAAGGCGCGACACCGCTTAAAGCGCACTCCGCCCCAGTGCGATCGCCCCGGTGATCCCGGCTTCGTCGCCCAGTCCGGGCGTGACGATATAGCGCTCCAGCCCCGGATCGAGTTGCGGGGCCTTGATATAGCCGCCCAGTCTGGCCTCGGTAGCCCGGCGCAGCGCCTCGACCAGCCCCGGGGTCTTCATCACCCCGCCGCCGAAGATCAGCCGGTCGGGCATGTGCAGCAGGACCAGGCTCGCCGCGAGGTGGGCGATGTAACCTGCGATCAGTTCGACCTTGTCAGGCGGGCTACCCAGCTTCGACAGGCTTTGCCCCCAGCGCCGCTCGATCGCCGGCCCGGCCGCCAGCCCTTCCAGGCAATCGCCGTGGAACGGACAAAAGCCATCGTAGGGATCGGCCGCGCGGTCATGCGGCGGCAGGATGTGCCCGCTTTCATAGTGCGAGAAGCCCATCAATGGCTTGCCGCCTTTGACTACGCCGGTCCCCACGCCGGTGCCGATGGTGGTATAGGCGAGCGTCGTGCAGCCCCGCCCCGCCCCGCCCTGCCATTCACCCAGCGCCGCGCCGTTGACGTCGGTATCGACCACGATCGGCGCGCCGAACTGACCCAGCACATCGTGGAACCGCGCGCCCGACCAGCCCGGCTTGGGGGTGGTGGTGAAGGTGCCATAAGCGGGCGAGGCCGGATCGATGTCGATCGGGCCGAAACTGGCCACGCCGAACCCACCGATTGCCCCGTGCGCAGCCGCCGCCTGGCTGAAGAAGTCCGCGATGTCGGGAAAGCACTCGGCCGGGGTGCGGGTGGCAATGCGGGTTTCGGCGAGGATCGCGCCATCCTCGCGCGCCAGCGCCAGCACAAATTTGGTGCCACCTGCCTCGATCGCCCCGATCAGTTGCTCTGCCATAGTCCACTCCCTCGCTTGCCCGCGAGGTTGCACGCGGCGCTGCGCGTTTCAATCCGCCCGCATACGAATTTGCCTCGATCCGGCTCGCCGGACGATTGGCGGTTGCAGTCATGATTGTATGTATTACTAACAAATTTGACGAAACATCCCGATGCCGAGAACGGCGCGGAAGGAGAGGAACGGACCAATGGCCCAGAACAACACCATCACCTTTTACGACCTGCAACACGCCAGCGGGGCGACCACCAGTCCGTTCGTCTGGGCGACCAAATATGCGCTGAAGCACAAGGGTTTCGATCTCGACGTGGTCGACGGCGGGTTCACCGGGATCCTCGAGCGGACCGGCGGACGCAGCGAGCGGCTGCCGGCGATCGTCGATGACGGCAAATGGGTGCTCGATTCGTGGCTGATCGCCGAATATCTCGACGAAACCTATCCCGACCGGCCCACGCTGATCCCCGATCCCGCGCTCAAGCCGCTGATCGAGTTCCTCGAAGGCTGGCTGTGGAAGGTCGCGGTCGGTCCGTGGGTCCGGGCCTTCGCGGTGCAGTACCGCGACCGCTGTTTGCCGCAAGACATGGGCTATGTCACCGAAAGCCGCCTGCGGATGTGGGGCGATACCTGCGAAAACCTCGCCAAGGACCGCGAGGAGGTGTTCGGCAAGGTCCTTCCCGAGCTCGAGCCGCTGCGCAACCTGCTGCGCGAGCGGCAGTGGCTGGGCGGCGACGCCCCCAACTATGCCGATTACCGCGCGCTGGCGGTGTTCCTGTGGTGCGCCAGCTGCGCGGACGTGCCGGTGATGACCGACGACGAGCCGCTGCGCGACTGGATCGAGCGCGGCTTTGACCTGTTCGGCGGGCTTGGCCGGATTCCCGGCATGTACCCGCTGTTCGGATACCAGCCGCGCGCCGGCGATCCCGAGCCGTTCGACCGCAATCCGCGGGTGTTCGGCTTGACCAGCCGCAATACCGGACCGCAATCAACCTCGTCGGAAACCGCGCGGCTGGCCGGGAAGGACTGAGCCAGGCGCGTCATCGCGGGATTGTGAGCGCTATCAAGCCTGCGCATATCCATACGTATGAGGCTGGACATCGTCGGCCCATTCGCCATGACTTGCGCCCACAAGCGCCGCGGCAAACCCGGCGAAAGATAGGAGAGGCAAATGGCAGCGCCAATTACCGGGTCGCAGACGGCAGGCGGTGGAACTTCGGGAGGCAAGACCGGGATCGTCCTGGCGCTGGCTTTCGCGGTGTTCTTCCTGCTGGGCGGGGTGACCAACATCAACGACCTGCTGGTCGGCAAGTTCAAGCCGATGTTCCACTTGAGCCATACCCAGGCGAACTTCGTGCAGCTGGCCTTCTTCATTGCCTATGCGGCCTTCTCGATCCCGGCCGGGATCATTCTCTCGAAGCTGGGCTATATCCGCACCTTCGTGCTGGGCTTCGTGATCATCGCGGCGGCGGCGTTCCTGTTCATTCCGGCCTCGGCCTCGGCCTCCTATCCCGGCTTCCTTGCCGCGCTGTTCTGCATCGGCGCGGGGATCACCGTGCTGCAGGTGGCGATGAACCCGGTGATCACCACGCTCGGGCCGCCCGAAACCTCGCACAGCCGCCTGACCTTCGCGCAGGCGTTCAACTCGATCGGGGTGTTCCTGATGATCTACGGCGGGGCGGCGTTCCTGCTGGGCAATTCGCAGCCGATTGACCCCGAAACCGCCAGCGAAGCACAGGTCCAGGCCTATCGCGTCGCTGAAGGCGCCTCGATCGGCCAGGCCTACATGTGGCTCGGCATCCTGATGCTGGTGATTGCCGCGCTGTTCTGGACGTTCAGCTCGGCGCTCGATCACGCCAAGACCGAGGACGTCAAGGTCGCCGGGACCCTGGCCCTGCTGACCGGCAACCGCCGGGTCCAGCTGGGTGCCTTGTGCATCTTCACCTATGTCGGGGCCGAAGTGGCGATCGGCTCAAACCTGATAGCTTACCTCAGCGATCAGAGCGTGATGGGACTCGCCCTCGAAGCGGCGGGCAAGCTGGTAGCGATGTACTGGCTCGGTGCGCTCGCGGGGCGGCTGCTGGGCGGGTTCATCCTGCGGCTGGCCAAGCCGGGCCGGGTGCTGACGACCTTTGCCGCCGGCGCGATCGGCCTGATCGCGATCTCGGCGGTGTCGAGCGGCGCGGTCTCGGGCTATGCCCTGATCCTGGTCGGGTTCTGCAATTCGCTGATGTTCCCGACGATCTTCAGCCTCGGCACCGAAGGACTGGGCGAGGAAACGCCGCAGGGTTCGGGGATCCTGTGCACCGCGATCGTCGGCGGGGCGATCGTGCCGGTGCTGTTCGGCCTGGTCGCCGACGTCAGCGGGAACCTGCGCACCGCCCTGATCGTCCCGGTGGTCTGCTACGCAATCATCGCCAGCTTCGGGCTGTGGGCGGTGAAGCACCCAAGCAGCGGCAAAAGCGGCAGCGAAGGCCCGGTTTACGACTGAACCTCTGGCCGGGCGGGCTCAGGCTCGCCCGGTCTCTCCGGCCAGCAGCGCCGGGTCGATCCCCAGGCTGCGCCAGCAGGCGGTCCAGCGCTGCTCCGGCGGGGTGTCGAACAGGATCGCCTCGGCGCCATCAAGCACTTGCCAGCCATGGCGGTGCAATTCGTCGTCCAGCTGGCCGCCGCTCCACCCGGCATAGCCCAGTGCAATCAGAAACCGGCTCGGTCCGCGCCCTTCGGCAATCGCCCGCAGTACCTCGAGCGAGGCAGAGAGCGCACACAGTTCCCCGGCCATGATCGTGTCCGGCCCGTCCCAATCCGGACTGTGCAGCACGAACCCGCGCTGCGGCTCGACCGGGCCGCCATCGAGCACCTCGCAATCGGGGGCCACGCCCGGATCGATATCGAGATCCTCGAGCAAGGCATGCAGCCCGAGGCCATCGCGCAGCTTGCCGAGACCAATCCCGAGCGAGCCTTCCGAATCGTGCACCATCATCGCAATCACCGCCCGGCGAAAGCGCGGATCGCCCATCCCGGGCATGGCGAGCAAGAAGCGACCGGCGAGATCGGTGGAATCGGACATGGGGTACGAGGGTAACCCTGCCTAAATCCAAAGTCGAAGCAATCTCGTCAATCGCGTGGCAGCAGGTGCTTCTGGACCTTGCCACTGGCGGTGCGCGGGATGGTGTCGGCGATCACCACCCGCACCGGCACCTTGAACTTGGCCAGCCTGGCGGCACAGTGGGCGATCACCTGGTCTTCGGACAGAGTCGCTCCGGCACGCGGAATCACGAAGGCCCGGCCAACCTCGCCCCAGCGCGCATCGGGCACCCCGATCACCGCCGCTTCGGCCACTTCATGCAGCTCGGCCAGCACCGCCTCGACCTCGGCCGGATAGACGTTTTCGCCGCCCGAGATGTACATGTCCTTCTTGCGGTCGACCAGATAGTAGAACCCGTCGGCATCCTGCAGCGCGGCATCGCCGGTCTTGAACCAGCCGTCGTGGAACGCCTTTGCGGTCAGCTCGGGCTGGTTCCAGTAGCCGCGCGTCACGCTCGGCCCCTTGATCCACAGTTCGCCGGTTTCGCCCTGCGCTACGTCAACGCCCTCGTCATCGACGATCCGAGTCTGGACCGCGAGCAACGGCAGCCCGCACGATCCGGCCTTTTCGATCAGCCGTTCGACATCGAGCACCGGCATCGCGAAGTTCGAGCAGGTCTCGCTCATCCCGAA
>CALCQB010000280.1 GCA_937897535.1 uncultured Novosphingobium sp.
CCGGATGGAGATTGCCGCCAAACCAGGTGGTGCGGCATTCGCATGCCACCACAAACCGGCCGTCGCGCAGCCGGACCATCGCTTCCGGGCCTGAATTCAGCGACCAGTCGTGCCATTCAGGCATCGCCCGGAACAACTCACGGTTGAACGCGGGTCCATAGCGCGCCACCGCATTGCGCCCCTCGAGCGCCAGCCAGATCCGGCCCGAGACTGGGTCGCGGACCGCGGATTCAACGTCGCGGTTGTCTTTCAATTGCTGGCGATCGCTCAGTGTTGCCCCGAACTTCGGGGCGCGCTGCGGGCTGTCAGGATCGGAAAACTCAAGGAAATAGCCGCGGTCGCTGAAGGCGAGCAATCGGCCCGGCGCGATCCGCAGCAGGGCCGAATAGCCCCCGAAGGCGCCGTGGCGGCTGTGCAACTGCCAGGCGCCGACCAGCTTGAGCGGGCCGGCTTGGCAGCAGTCCGCCGTCAGGGTCAAAGGTGCCAGCCGCAGCAAAGGGCGGTTGTCGGGCGGGGGTACATCGCTGCGCCACCAGGTGATGGCGATCAGCAACAGGCCGACAAACAGCGCGGTCAGGTGGCGCATGGGCTGTTCAAAGCGCTCCGGCAGGGATCGATGCAGCCCCGACCATCGCCGCGATCGCCGCCTGCTCGGCCGGGCTGAGATCGGGGTGCCACACGTCGAAGATCATGATGATCCGCAAGTGATCGGTCTCATTGACCGCCTCGTGCTCGATCGAATCGTCGAACATCCAGGCCTGACCGCGCTGCCATTCGCGGACCTGCGCGCCGACCCGGAACCAGCATTTGCCGGGAATGACCAGCGGCAGGTGGCACAGCAGCCGGAAATTGGCGACCCCGACGTGCGGCGGGATCGCCGTGCGCGGTGCCAGCAGCGAGAACATCGCGTTGGCTCCGCAACCCTGGATCCAGGGTTGCGGCAGGCTGGCCAGGAATTCCATCGTCTGCGGGCAATGTTCGGCGTTCGGCGCGATCCGCTTGCCACGCTGGATCAGATGGATCGCGGTCCAGTCGCGGTTATGGTTGAGCTCGCGCCACTGCGCCAGCGGCTCGCTGGCATTGTACTGGACATAGGGCACCAGGTTGGCATCGGCGGCATTGGCGACCTGATCGAGCTCGGCGGCGATGGTGTCGGTCAACCCTTCGACCCGCTCCAGCCATGGAAACAACGCGCGGTCGTGGAACTCCATCTCGCGCAGGCCCGGGTAGTGGAAATGGGTCGCTTCCGAGTGATAGGCCCGGGTCTGGCGGCTGACATTGCTGGCCAGCCGCTCGGCCCGGCGGCGTTCGGCCGGAGTCAGGTCGATCGCGCCGCGCTCCAGTGCCGCCCCGAGCCGCTGCTCCAGACCGACCCGATGCTCCAGCCAGCTCGCCTCGGCGCGTTCCACTGCGGCGATCAGCGCCGGTGGCAGCGGATCCGGGCGCGGTTGGGCCAGCGCGCGGCCATATGCCTCCCCGGCTTCGGGGTGTTGCATCTGATCGAGGATCCGCGCCCGCATCAGCAGGTTGACGAAATGCAGCGGGGCAAGCTCCAACGCCTTCTCGATCGCGGCAAGTGCCTGGCCGGTCGCGCCGCAGGCTTGGCGGACAGTTGCCAGGCGCTGCCAGAATGCGGTGTCCTGGGGGCTCTGGACGACCGCCACTTCAAGGATGGCGCGGGCTTCGATCGGATTGCGCGCCGCCAGCGCCCGGTCCGCCGCCGCCATCCGCTGTTCGATTTCGGCCTCGGCGCTCATGATGCCGGAATGTGACGGTGCGGGATCAATTGCAAGTGGTCAAACCGTGGGGAATTGATCCAGCGCCGGTTCGGGCGTAATCACCGGTTCATCTGCGCACCTGCAAAACGGCAGGCAGCTACAAGGATTGCCGAATGTCCAAGTCACTTGTTTTTTCGGGCGCAATGGCCCTCGCCCTGTTGGCGCACCCGGTTTTGGCCAACTCTTCGGAACCCGCTCCTGCCGCTGGCGCCCAGGCCGAAGAAGGCGAGACCAACAAGGTCGTCTGCCGCCGGGTCGAATCGATCGGAACCCGGCTTGGTTCGAAGAAGGTGTGCCGGACCAAGGCCCAGTGGGATTCGGAAGCTGCTGCCAACCGCCAGGATCTGGAACGCAGCCAGACCCAGCGCTGGAAAAGCGAATAGTTCAGCTTTCGTAGCCGAGCTGTTCGATCCACGGCTTGAGTACCGGCAGCACCGGCTCAAGCTGCGGGCGATACCGCTCCCACCGACCAACCGCGCGCTGGTATAACGGCTCGCCGATCTGCGCGTAGGACGCGGTTCGGACTGCCCCGCGCCGCGCCGCGCTGGCCTGATTGTCGAGCACGTCATCGCGCCACGGCAAGCCCAGAAAATCGAGCAGCGGGCGCATTTCACCCTCCAGATCCGCGATCATCCGCTCATACCGGACCCGGTGAAGCTTGAGCGGGAGCAATTGGCGGGCGCGTTCGAAATTGGCAAAGATCGCGGCATAGGTCCGCGCCGCCTCATCCAGCTCGGTATAGCTCTGCATCGCGAAATTCGGCGCAAAATTGGCCATGAAGCAGCTCAGCACCGCGTCGCAGGGATGGCGTTCGACCAGCACGATCTGCGCCTCGGGAAACAGCCGATTGATCACCGGCATATGAGTCATATGCAGCGGACTCTTGTCGACGATCCGACGTCCCCCCGCCTTACCTTCAAGCGCAGTGGCCGCTTCGAAATAACGCCGGCGGGCCAGCTCGATCCGGCGCGGATCGGTTTCGCGCTCCAGTTCCGGAAAAGCTGCTTCGACCGTGACCAGCATGCCCTGCTCTTCGAACACCTGCAGCTCGGGCAGGGCGGTCAACAGGGTATCGAGCAGGGTCGTGCCCGAGCGCGGCGAGCCGACGATGAACACCGGATCCTGCGGCGCGCCATCGGCCCGGGCGACCGGAGCGAGCGGCGAGCGCATCGCCGCGGTCTGGCGTTCGATCGTTTCGCGATAGTTCGGGCCGGACGCGCGGGGGTGGGCCTCGAGCGAGGCGCGATTCATCCGCTCAAACTGCTGGAATGCCTCGGCGCTCTTGCCCAGCCGCTCGGCGATTTCGGCGCGGACCTGGGCGGTTCGGATCGGATTGATCGTATCGGGAATCCGCGCGGCCTCGACCTCGGCTTCGGCAAAGCGCTCACGCCGGCGCAGGCTCCAGGCCTTGAGAAACGCCAGTTCAGGCCGGGGATCGAGCGCTTCGCATTCGGCGATGTGGGCATCAAGCTCGTCAAGCCGGTTATCGTTTTCCAGCAGCAAGCCAAGCTCGAGCCGGGCTTCGCCGAAGTGATCCTCGGCCGCTACGGCGAGAGCAAGGCTTTCTTGCGCAAGATCGAGCCGCCCCGCCGCTGCCTGGGCCAGTCCGAGCTCGATTCGGATGTTCTGGTGATCGGGAAAACGGCGCGCGGCCTCTTCGGCATTGCGCAGGCGTGGCTCGCGCTGCGCGACCGGATGGAGTGCCTGGCTGAGATTGAGGAACACTTCGGGCAGGCTGGGAAAGGGCGAGGCATTGATTGCCTTTTCGAACGCCTCAACCGCGCCCGACCGATCACCCGTCTGAGCCAGGCAGTTGCCGAGGTTGTTCCAGCTTTCCCAATCCTGCGGGGCTGCGGTGACCGAGGCACGATAGGCCGCGATCGCACCGGCCAGATCGCCGCTCTGTTGCAGGAAATAGCCGGACAGGCGCGCGAGCCCCGGATGGCTGCCGTGATCGGCGACCAGACGCTGCGCTTCATCGGGCGAGCCGGTCGCGGTCAGGGCCGTGGCGAGGTTGAACCGCGCGGCCTTGTCCTGGGGCGCCGCTGCCAGTTGCCGGCGCAGAAACGGGATCGCCTCCAGCTTGCGATCAAGCTGGAGCAGCGCCAGCGCGGTCAGGCCGAGCAGTGCCGGATCATCCGGGGCGGTCGCCAGACCTTGCTGGGCAGCGGCCAGCGCCGCCGGGAACTGGCGCTGGCGCAGGGCTTCGGCGGCGGTGCGGAGCGCGACGAGCGGTTCCATCAGTCCTGCCTCGGGCGGGCGATATCGTAAGCAACGGTCATCCGCTCCCCGTTACCAAAGGGACGGGTGCCGTGCCACAGCGTTGAGGGAAACAGGGCGAGTTTCCCCGGCTTTGGCTCGACTGTGCGGAACGCCCCTAGATCCGGCAGCAGGTCCCGGCATTCGCCAAAGGCCAGCCAACCGCCTTCCGGGACGTGCGGGTCAGGTTCGGGTACCACAACATAGAACGCTGAGCTGATCCAACCTTGGCAATGGACATGATCGGCATGAAAGCCCTTGTCGGTCAGCCGCACCGACCAGGAACCCGCGATTTTCAGCTCGTCGCGGCAGGCCGGCAGCATCGGGTGGGCTGGATCCGGCTGGGGAAGCTGGGCGACATAGTGTTGAACGGCATCGAGCAGCGCGGCGCGGAGCTGGCGTATTTCGGGTTCGGCCCGCGCCAGCAAGTTACCATCTGTCTGGGTTCCGCCGCGCACCGACTGGTCGAGTGGCTGACCTTTCGCCCTGTGGAGTCCGCGCAGAATTTCGGCAAGGCTATCGAGTTGGCCAATCTCAGCAGCGATGTCATAGGTGCGGATCAGTCGCTCATCGCCCTCCAGCCACTCCCAGCGCGGATCATCCACCAACCGCCAGAGCAACGCACGATAGGGCCACAGCGGGGCTACGTCATGCCCGGCAAAATCCTGTTCAGCGAGGAGCAGCGCCTGGTCGTGACGACCCAGCCGGATGTAATTGCGGAGCGGCCAGATTGCGGCGTCCGGATCGGCGGGGAACGGCAGGCGATTGAACAGCGCGTGCGCTGCTTCTGCATCGCCCAGCTCAGCCCGGCAGACCGCCTCAACGCGGTCGAGTTCGGGCTCCGGTCCGAGTGCGGCGCGGGCTTGCTCGACGGCCGCCAGCGCGCGGCGATAGTCGCGCGCTTCCATCCAGACCTGGAACTCCAGCCGCCACAACCCGCCCGAGGCGGGATGCTGGGCGAGCGCAGCGCGCAGCGTCGCGTCAATCGGAAGGTCAGGTCGGAACTGAGCCGCGAACCGGGCATAAGCGATGTGGCCTTCGCTCCAGCCGGGGCTCTGGTTCAGCAACTGGACAAGCTGGTTACAGGCGGCATCATCCTTCCCCTCGGCGAACAAGGCGGCGAGCCGCCCAAGCGCGACGGCACCGTCGTTAGGGGCAAGGAGGCGTGCGCGATTATACAGCGGTATCGCGAGAAATCCCGCTTCCAGCGCAGTCCGGGCCTGGCTGTGGGCGATCAGCGGATCGGCCGGGGCGAGCGCAGCGGCGCGGCCAAAAGCGGCGTGAGCGGCGGCACTGTCCTGCAGGTCGCGGCGGGCGAGGCCGAGGAACTGCCACAGCCGCGGATCGCCGGGATGACGTTCGGCTGCGACGGCGAGCAGCGGCTCGGCCTGGGCGGCCAGTCCGTGCTTCAGGGCCTCTGCCGCCGCACGGGGCAGCGCCTGCAGATCATCGGATGCGGCATTTTCAAGAGCGGCAAGGGCGGCGGCACGGTTCGACATCGCGCTGTCCTAGCCTGCCCATTACACAAAACAAAGCGGCGGGCTCCCGAAGGAACCCGCCGCCGTGTTGTTTGGCAGATGTGCCGTTCGACTTAGAAGTCGAGGGTCACACCGGCGTAGACGTAACGACCGATCGAGTCATAGACCTGCGCCCAGCTGTTGCCGTTGCAAGGCCCGGCCGGGCAAGCCGCACCGCTGGTCAGCGGCGGGGTCTTGTCGAGCACATTGTTCGCGCCGAGACGGAACTTGAAGTGGTCACCCACATCCGCGGTCAGCGCAAGGTCGAAGTAGCTCACCGACGGAATCCGCAGGTTGTTCGGCTGGGTGGCACCACCCAGAACCGAGCGGTCCTGCGCTACAGCGTCGAAATAGCGCCAGCGCACCGAAACGCCGACACCCATCTTGGTGTCGAGACCAACACGCAGCTGGTGACGCCATGCCGGGGTCGGGGTGCCGCAAACAGCGCCATGGAGGCCGACGCAGTCATAGCTCCCGGTCGGCAAGAGCTGGTCAAGCCAGGTTCCTACGAACGACACGTTCATCCGGCCAACTCCACCGATCTGGCGGCTGTAAGCGGCCGTCACGTCGACACCCTTGGTCGAGGAACTGCCGACATTTTGCAGCAGGTTGATCACGTAACCATTGCTTGAACGCCACAGCGACCCGGTAGCGTCGCGATGGACCAGCGAACAGAACGCCGGGTTGGAACCGTCGGTGCAGCCACCCACGATCGTATCGGCGCCAATGGTAGAGATCGCATCCTTGATCTTGATGTTGAACCAATCGACGCTCATCGAGAAGCCCGGCAAGAAGCCCGGCTGCAAGACGACGCCAGCGGTCCAGGTATCAGCGATTTCCGGATTCAAGTTGGGGTTGCCACCGCCCAGGCCGTTGTACTGGTTGGCCGGATTTTCGACGACAAACTGACCAACCGTCAGACCCTGAGCAAGACAACCCGTCTCTGACGCCAAGATGACGTGATTTGAGCACGGATCTTCTGCACCGTCGAGACCGACGATCTGCGGGGCAAACAGGTCCTGCAGGGTCGGCGCGCGAACGGCGCGGTTGTAGCCGCCGCGGAAGCGGATGTCGCGGATCGGGGCAAATTCGCCTTCGATCTTGTAGGTGTCGGTCTTGAACGAAGCCCCGCCGTTGACGCTGTACGACGAGTGACGATAGCCGCCCGTCATGGTCAGGTCATAGAAGAAGCTTTCCTGGATCAGCGGCGCGCGCAGTTCGGCGAAGACTTCCTTCACGTCGAACGCACCAGCAACCGACGGGGTCGGCGCTCCCTGGCCGGCAAGGTCGCCGGTCTGGAACGAAACGTCGGTCACGAAGTCCAAGGTTTCCTTGCGGTACTCTGCGCCGACTACAAGACCGAAGCCGTCCTTGGCAGCCGGGCTCTTGAGACCGTACTTGCCAAGATCGCCGGTCACGTAACCGCTGACAATCTGTTCGGTGTTGATGCCCCTGGCGATGCCGGGGACCTGCACGTAGTTAAGCGCCGCCTGGGTCACAGTGCCGGTACCCCAGATATCCCAGGGAACGCAGTTCGGGTCGATCCCTTCGAGCACCGAGCGGCAAACTGGAGCGCCGCCATTCGGATTGGTAACGACGTCGAGCGCCCGACCGATCCGGGTGACCGAGAAGTCGTTCTTGTAGATCTGGGTGTAGTTGGTGCGGCCATACTGATAGTAAGCATCGTACGACCAGGCATCCGACAGATCGCCCTTCATCCCGAGCACACCGCGATAGCTGGTGTGCTGGAGATCGCTGACGCGACCGCCGCCTTCGACGTTACGACGCAGGATCTGCGCGAAACCGCGGTTGTAGCTGTTGCCCAGCGAGTCGGTGAAGACCAACGGCGTACCGCCGCTGTTGCCAACCGTGGCAAACGGGTTCGATGCATCGGACAGCAGGTTGTCTCGACGGCACAGAACGTCACCCGAACCAGTCAGGGCGGGATTGTAGCCCAGAAGCGGGTTGTCGCAGTTGATCCAAGTGGTGTTGCCGAAGTCACCCGACGGCGCGATCTGCGCAAGGGTGCGATCGTCCATGAACATGAATTCCATGTACGGCTTCAGCGAATCGCTGATTTCGTAGTCGGCAAACACGCCAGCGGTATAGCGCTCGTCCGGACGCTGGAAATAATTCAGCGGTGCGAAGTTGTAGCGCGAGAAACCACCAGGCAGGGTGCGGCCTGCACCGATCTGATAGGTGGAGGAAGTGCCGTCGAAGACCGTGCCGTTAGCCGAGGTCAGCGAGCCGCCGCAAGTATAGGCCGAAGTCGTGGCGCTCGGCGTGAGCGCACAAGCCGAATAGTCGCGGTCGCGTTGCAGCACCGAGTTGACCTTGCGGTAACCGGCGTAGGCGGTGATGTGGCCGCGACCATCGTCAAAGCTGGTCCCGAACGCAACGGTTGCGTCAACCGTGCCTCCGTCGGTAGCCATGCCGCGCGGAATTGCGAAGCCGCGAGCCGACAGGGCGTTGGTAACCGAGCTGCCGATGTCATTGTTGTGGTTGTAGAAGCTGTACTGTCCGTCGATCCGGAAGCCTTCGAACTTCGTGTCCATCACGAAGTTGACGACGCCCGAAACGGCGTCAGCGCCGTAAACCGACGAAGCACCGCCGGTCAGCACGTCGACGCGCTTGACCATGGCACCGGGGATCACGTTGATGTCGGCAGCCGAAGTGCTCGGATCCCCTGGCGTCAGACGACGGCCGTTGACCAGCACGAGGTTGCGTTCCGAACCGAGGCCGCGCAGGTTGAGCGTGGCTGCACCCGAAGCGCCGTTCGAATAGTTCGAGCCCTGGCCGGCGAAGACCTGCGGCAGCGAGTTAACCAGATCTTCCACGCGGGTCGTGCCGGTGTTCTTGATGTCTTCCGCCGAAACGACGGTGACCGGGCTGGCCGAATCGAGGTTCGGCGAAGCCAGGCGCGAACCGGTGACGACGATGGTTTCAGCGTCGGCGTCGGCGTCAGCAGCGTCCTGAGCAAAAGCCGGCAGGGCAGTCAGCGCGAAGCCGAGCACTGCTGGTGCAGATGCGAGTTTGAGCAAGCTTTTCATGTGTTTCCAGTCCCTTGTTGTTCTGGATGCCAGGCAACCCCCTGGCAGACGAACAGGTAAATCGAAGCAAAAATAGCCCCATCTCCACCCGATGCGGTCATCCGTGCCGTTGCCGGACTCCACTGTAAAGCGATCAGCGGCGGATTCTCGCCGGTTTGGTCACTACTGTAACCATAAAGTCACAGTGACAACGGGCACTTGGCCAGCCTATTAACCGGAGCGATCACCCGCCAGCCGCCACGGCCTGGACAAGGTGAAGGAGAGATCAACCATGCGCATTTACCGTCTTGCCATTGTGGCCGGGATTCTCGTCGTCGGCAGCGCGGCGCTGGCCAAAGACAAAGCCCCGCCGCCCCAGCCGCAGGCTTACAAGGACATGGTCCAGTGCAAGGCGATTGCCGATCCCGCCGCCCGGCTGGCTTGTTACGATACCCAGGTCGGCAAGCTGGAACAGGCCGCGGCCAGCGGCGACGTGGTGGTGGCCGATCGCGCCTCGGTGCGCGAGGCCAAGAAGGGGCTGTTCGGCTTCAAGCTGCCGACCCTCGGCATCTTCGGCGGCGGGGATGACGACAAGGACGAGGTCAAGGCGATCGAGGGGACGGTCGCATCGGCGCGGACCTTCGGCTATGGCTCGTGGCGGCTGACCCTGGCCGATGGTTCGATCTGGGAACAGGTCGATGCCGAGCGGCTGGTGTTCGATCCAGTCTCGGGCAACAAGGTCAAGATATCCAAGGGCGCGCTCGGCGTGTTCCGGATGAACATCGACGGCCAGCGCGCGATCAAGGTTCGCCGGGTCGAGTAAGGCGGCGGGCTGACAGCCCTCAGGCTTTCATCTCACCCACGAACAGCAGCGGATCGAGCCGCGCCTCGCGCCACTTGATCGACCAGTGCAGGTGCGGGCCGGTGGCCCGCCCGGTCGCGCCGATCTTGCCGATGAACTGGCCCTGGCGGACCGTGTCGCCTTCCTTCACGGCGTGGCTCGAACAATGCAGGAAAGCGCTGTTCAGCCCCATCCCGTGATCGATCATCAGCAGCCGTCCTTCAAGGCTGAACGAACTTTCCGCCGCCAGCGTCACCACCCCGTCGGCCGGGGCGACGAACGGCGTGCCGCTGGTCCCGGTCGCGATGTCCATGCCCGAATGGTATGAGCCGGGGGTGCCGTTGTAGATCCGCTGCGATCCGAACCGGCCGGAAATGCGGCCGAAGGCCGGGTAGATGAACTTTTGCCGCCAGCCCTCGACCGGATGATCGACCGCTCGCGCGGCATTGATCCGGGCAGTTTCGGCGGCGCGGCGGCGGGCGTATTCCTCGTTGGGCGGCGTGCCAGGCCGCGGGCCGAGCGGAATTCGCTCGATCTGCCAGGCCCGCGGGGAAACTGCGAAACCGCCGCGACTCGATCCGCCGCCCAGCAGTTCGGCCAGCAGTTCGGCCCGGGGCGCGGCATCACGATCGAAGGCGATGAAGAAGCTCAGGTCGGGGGCAAGCGGTACCTGACGGCCGTTGAAGTCCAGCCGGCTTGTTCCCTGCGGGGCCCGGCCGCGCGCCCAGCCGCCCTGGGTCAGCCGGCCGGTCAGGGCGAAATCGGCCTCGGGATCGAGCCCGAGCCGTTCGGCGGCCCAGCCCCGCGCCCGCCACAGCCCGATTCCGGCCAGCGCGCCGCCGCCTGCCAGGAACAGCCGCCGCTGCATCGCCGCGTTCACGCCAGGCCGAGCAGGCGCCGGGTGGCGAGCTCCGGGCTGGCGAAGGCTTCCTGGCGCTCGACGCTCCAATAGCGCAGCGTTTCGAGCAGCACTTGTTCGCCGCTGACCGCGCAGATCACATGGGTGCCCGGGCTCAGCACCCGAAAGCCATTGGCCTGGTAGAACAGCATGGCGGGACGATCGGCAGAATTCATCAACATGATTTGCACTCTAGCAAACCGAACCTGTCAGAGCAATTTACCCTGCGGTCCTTCGTCGGGCGTGCCGACGGGTTTGGGCCGGGGCGGGGCACGGACCGGCGCAGGCCCGTTCGAAACCACCAGTTCGCCGTCCTGGAAATGCAAGGTCAGCACCGGTTCGCCCGCGGCCAGCTTGCGGGTGGTCAAGGTCCGCCCGTCCGCTCCCGCAACCCGGACGTAGCCGCGCCCGAGCACCTTGTCGGGATCGAGCGATACGAACAGCCGGGCGAGGCCATCGAGCCGGCCCCTGGCGGTTTCGATCCGCGCGGTTACCAGCGGCAAGGACAGCCGTCCTGCCACCCGCTGCAGCTCACCCCTCGCCAGCAGGGTGCGATCGCCGAGCGCGCGGCGAAAGCGATCCGACAATTCGTCGAGCTTTTGCGCCTGCGGGCTCAGCATGGCCTGCGGCGCGGGCATCCGCTCGGCCCGGGCGGCGAGCCGTTCGCGCCCCAGTTGCAGCGGGCGGAGCACTGCGCGGCGCTTGCGCAAGGCCAGCTCGGCAATCTGGGTGATCAGCTCGGACCGGACCGGGACCGCCATTTCGGCCGCAGCAGTCGGGGTCGGGGCGCGGCGGTCAGCGGCGAAATCGCACAGGGTGGTGTCGGTCTCGTGCCCGACCGCCGAAATCACCGGGATCGTGCAATCGGCGACCGCGCGGACCACCACTTCCTCGTTGAAGGCCCACAGATCCTCGATCGAGCCGCCGCCGCGCGCGACGATCACCAGATCAGGCCGCGGAACCCCGCCGCCCGGGGCCAACGCCGAGAACCCGCGCACTGCCGCCGCGACCTGCTCGGCCGCGCCCTGGCCCTGGACCAGCACCGGCCAGACCAGTACCCGGACCGGAAACCGGTCGGCCAGCCGGTGGAGGATGTCGCGGATCACCGCACCGGTCGGCGAAGTCACCACGCCGATGACGCGCGGCAAATAGGGGATCGCCCGCTTGCGTTCGGGCGCGAACAGCCCTTCGGCTTCGAACCGGGCCTTGTTGCGGGCGAGCAGCGCGAGCAGCGCGCCTTCGCCGGCAACTTCCATCCGCTCGATCACCATCTGGTAGTTCGAGCGCCCCGGATAAGTGGTCAGCTTGCCGGTGGCGACCACCTCGAGCCCGTCCTCGGGCTGGAACCCCAGCCGCTGCGCCGTGCCGCGCCACATCACCGCGTCGAGCCGGGCATTCTCATCCTTGAGGCCCAGATAGACATGGCCCGAAGCCGCGCGCTTGAACCCGCTGATCTCGCCGCGGACCCGCACGAACCCAAAGCGGTCCTCGACCGTGCGCTTGAGCAATGCGGAAATCTCGCTGACCGACAGCGCTGCGGCGTTGTCGCCTGCGGCTTCCTTCGCTACCAGCCCGGCGGGTTCATCTTCGGAATAGGGCGACGCTGGCATGAATATCCTGTTGATCGGGTCGGGCGGACGCGAACATGCGCTGGCCTGGAAGCTGGCGCAATCCCGGCTGTGCACGAAACTGTTCGCCAGCCCCGGCAATCCCGGAATCGCCGAACATGCCGAACTGGTCGCGCTCGACGTCGCAGACCACGCCGCGGTCCTGGCGTTTTGCGAGGCGCAGCGGATCGGGCTGGTGGTGATCGGCCCCGAAGCGCCGCTGGTTGACGGACTGGCCGATAGCCTGCGCGCAGTCGGCGTACCGGTGTTCGGCCCGTCAAAGGCTGCGGCGCAGCTCGAAGGATCAAAAGCCTTCACCAAGGAACTGTGCGAGCGGCACGCGATCCCGACCGCGGCGTTCAAGCGCGTCACGACCGAAGCCGAAGGGCTGGCCGCGCTCGATGGTTTTCCGATCCCGGTGGTGATCAAGGCCGATGGCCTCGCCGCCGGCAAGGGCGTGACCGTGGCCCTGACCCGCGCCGAGGCGGAAGATGCGGTGCGCGAGATCTTTTCCGGCCGGTTCGGCGCCGCCGGGGCCGAGGCGGTGATCGAGGAATTCATGGAAGGGGAGGAAGCCAGCTTCTTTGCGATCACCGACGGACATACCGTGGTTCCGTTCGGTTCGGCCCAGGATCACAAGCGGGTCGGCGATGGTGATGTGGGGCCCAACACCGGCGGAATGGGCGCCTACAGCCCGGCTCCGGTCCTTACCCCGCTGCTCGAAGGCGAAGCGCTCGAGCGCATCGTGGTCCCGACGGTCAGGGCCATGGCGGAAGAAGGAATGCCCTATTCGGGCGTGCTCTATGCCGGGCTGATGCTGACCCCCACTGGAGTGAAGCTGATCGAATACAACTGCCGGTTCGGCGATCCCGAATGTCAGGTACTGATGCAGCGTTACGACGGCGATCTGGCCGAGCTGCTGCTGGCGGCGGCCGAAAACCGGCTGGGCACCCTGCCCGCGCCGCGGTTTGCTCCGGCAACCGCGCTGACCGTGGTGATGGCCGCCGACGGCTATCCCGGCACCCCCAGCAAGGGCGGGACGATTTCGGGGATTGCCGCGGCCGAGGCTGACGGCGCCAAGGTATTTCATGCCGGCACGGCGTTGCAGGACGGACAGCTGGTTGCCAACGGCGGCCGCGTGCTCAATGTCACCGCGCTGGGAGAGTCGGTGACCGCCGCGCAAAAGCATGCCTATGCAGCGGTAAACAAGATCGATTTTCCCGAAGGCTTTTGCCGCAGCGATATTGGCTGGCGCGAAATCGAGCGCGAAGCTATGGGCTGATCATTACTGAGCGGTCGCGCGCGCATATTGGGGGATTTACCGGGTGAATATTACCCTGGTCGATAGCGCTTGTCCGGATCTTGCTCCTTATCTCATCGGCTATCTGGGCGGGGAGATCGTGGAAGAGGGTCTGCAGCGCCGGGTCATTCCGGCGCGCCCGAACTGCTTCATCCAGATCATCCTGGAAGGGCAACTGGCGCTTTGCGACATTCGCAGCGGCACCAAGGTCACCACCCCGGCGGCCGGGCTCTATGGGCTGCTGTCCCAACACCGCTATGATATGGAAGTCAGCGGGCGGATGCGGTCGTTTTCGGCCCGGCTCCAACCAGCCGCTGCCGGGCTGCTGTTCGATATCGATCCGGTTGCGCTGGTCGACAGCTTTGTGCCGATCACGCTTCCCGATGGCCTGCTGGCCGAACTCGAAGCCGCGCCAAACTGGGCCGCGATGGTCGCGCCGATGGATCGCTGGCTGCTGGCTCTGAGCAAGGGCAAGAAGATCGAAGATCCCGTCGCCAGACAGGCCAGCCGGCTCCGCCTGGCCTATGGCAACCTGCCGATCCAGGAACTGGCCGATGCCGCCGGTCTGTCGCTGCGCCATTTTCAGCGCCGCTTTCGCAAGCTGACCGGACTCAATCCCAAGCACTATGCCCGGATCTGCCGGATCGGCCATGCGGTGCACCGCAAGGAGCTGGAACCCGACGCGCACTGGACCGCGCTGGCGCACGAATCCGGCTATGCCGACCAATCGCACTTCATCCGTGATTTCAAAGCCTTGACCGGAACGCTGCCACGCGATTTCCTGCGCGGACAGACCCCAATTCTGCGCTATCCCAAGTGGGATGAATAGGGGCCGGCACCCGCCGGCAGAGCAGGGTCAGCCCAGCCGCCGCGCGACCAGTTCCTGCAGATTCGCTTCGGGCCGCGCGCCATAGTGCGAGATGATCTCGGCCGCACAGATCGCCCCCAGGGTCAGGCATTCGGCGATCGGGCGCTGGTTGACGTGGCCATACAGGAACCCGGCGGCGAACAGGTCGCCCGCGCCGGTGGTATCGACCACCTGCGCGACCGGCTCGGCCGGAACCTCGTAAAGCGCGCCGCCAGTCGCGGCGACCGCGCCGTGCTCGCTGCGGGTTACGACCAGCAGCGGAACCTTGTCCTTCAGCGCCTCGATCCCGGCGTGAAAATCGTCGTGCCCGGTCAGCGCGCCCAGCTCGACATGGTTGGCGAACAGGATGTCGATCTGCCCGGCTTCGATCAGCGCGCGGAAATCGTCGCCGTGGCGGGCAATCACGAAGGCGTCGGACAGGGTGAAGGCGACCTTGCGCCCGGCATTGCGGGCAGCGTCGATCGCCCGGCGCATTGCTGCGCGCGGCTCTTCCGGATCCCACAGATAGCCTTCGAGATAGAGAATCTCGGCATCGGCGATCGCCGTCTCGTCCAGCGCGGCGGCGGGCAGATACTGTGACGCACCCAGGAAGGTGTTCATGGTCCGCTGGCCATCGGGGGTGACAAAGATCAGGCACCGGGCGGTCGGCGGATCGCCGGCCCGGGCGGCCGTGTCAAAGCGGATCCCGGCGGCGCGGATATCGTGCGCGAAGACCTCGCCGAGCTGGTCATCGGCGACCTGGCCGATGAAACCGCAGCGCGCGCCGAGCGCGGCGAGCCCGGCCAGG
The DNA here is from genome assembly GCA_937897535.1 of uncultured Novosphingobium sp. Lineage (GTDB taxonomy): Bacteria > Pseudomonadota > Alphaproteobacteria > Sphingomonadales > Sphingomonadaceae > Novosphingobium. Next base: position 14,885 of record CALCQB010000280.1, read on the forward strand.
GTGTTGGCAGCCGAGCCACCCGAAATCTCGCGCGCCGGACCCATCGCGGCATAGAGCTCGCGGGCCCGATCGGTGTCGATCAGGGTCATGCCGCCGCGGGTCATCCCGAAGCCTTCGATCAGATCGTCCCCGCACGGGGCCATGACATCGACGATGGCATTGCCGATGGCGATGACCTGGGTGGACGGCTGGGACATGCAGGGGTTCCTTGGAATGGCGGTGAAATACGGCGCCGCGCCTAGCCGCTTTTGCCTGTGCAGGGAAGCGTTGACAGGGGGCTGGCGGCAGGCGATTCGGCAAGCGATGTTCAGCGCCCTTGCCCTGGCCCTAGCCGGGCTGACCGACCGCCGCCTGCTGCCAATCTGGCTCAAGAGCCTGGCGGTGACCGTGTTGGTGTTCGCGGTGTTGGGAATCGGCGGCTGGTTCGGGCTGTCCGCGCTGCTGGCGCTGTACTTTCCAGACAACGATCTGGGGCAGCTGCTGGCGGTGCTGGTCGTGGCAATCGCCGGCTGGCTGCTGTGGCGGATCATCGCGCTCGCGGTGCTGCAGTTCTTCGCCGACGAGGTCGTCCTGGCGATTGAGCAACTCGACTATCCCGAAATGGCGGCGCGGGCCCGCAAGCTCGGCCTGGCCGAAGAAGCGCGGCGCGCGCTGGTCGGGGCGGGCCGCGCGCTGCTGTACAACCTGCTCGCGCTGCCGGTTGCCGCGGTGCTGGCGGTGACCGGGGTCGGCGCGCCGCTGGTGTTCCTGGCGGTCAATGCAGTGTTGCTGGGCCGCGAGCTGCAGGACATGGTCTGGCTGCGCCACCGACCCGCACCGGACAGCCCTTCGCCGCTGTCCGGGCTGGAGCGACTGGCGCTGGGCGGGACCGTGGCGGTTCTGCTCACCGTGCCTGTGATCAATTTCGTCGCACCCTTCCTCGGCGCGGCTTGCGCAGTACACCTGATCCACCGCAAGGGGGCGGCCAGTCGATGAACCTGCGCCCGATCTTTCCCCTTGCCCTCGGGCTGCTGCTGTCGGCCTGTGGTTCGTCCGGCCAGACCGTCAAAAGCGCGCCCGCCGCGCCGGTCAAGGTCGCGGTCCGAACCCCGGCGCATGCGCCGCCGCCTAAGCCGCGGATCTATGCCGCGCCGGGGCTCGAAGGGGTAATTGGCGCGGCGCCCGATGATGTGATCCGCCAGTTCGGCGCGGCCCGGCTCGATGTCTGGGAAGGCGATGCCCGCAAGTTGCAGTTCACCGGCAATGCCTGCGTGCTCGACGTCTATTTCTATCCCTCGGCTGCCGGGCACCCGGTCGAAGCGACCTATGTCGAAGCCCGGAGGGCCAGCGACGGGCAGGAGGTTGATCGCGCCGCCTGCGTCGCCGCGCTGCGCGGAAGGTAAGGTAACCCGGTGCGGGTAACCGGGATTTAAGGTTATTTTGCCAAACCAGCCCCGGTTTGAACTACGGGGGCCTCTGCGCCATGAGCATCGATTTCGGCGACCTGACGACCCAGATCGCGGGCGACGGGCGGATCACCGCCGAGGAAATTCTCGAGCTGCGTCGGCTCGGCTGGGCCGATGGCAAGCTCAGCCCGGACGAGGCCGAATCGTTGTTTGTCGCCAACGAAACCGCTGATGAGGCAGGTCCGGAGTGGTGCGATTTCTTCGTCGAGGCGCTGACCAGCTTCGTCGTCTACACGGTCGAGCCGCACGGCTATGTCGATCCGGAAATGGCTGAGGAGCTGATTGCCCGGATCGACCGCGACGGCCGGGTCGGGACCATGGCCGAGCTGGAACTGCTGGTCCGGGTGATCGAAGTGGCGACCAGCGCCCCGCAGGTGTTGCGCGACTATGCGCTGAAGCAGATCGAGGAGGCGGTCACGCTGGGCGAAGGCCCGACCCGCCACGGCGCGCTGAGCCCCCACGGTATCAACGAAACCGAAGTTGCGCTGGTCAAGCGGCTGATCTTCGGAAGTGCCAGCGAACGCCCCGCCGGGGTCAGCCGGGCCGAGGCCGAAATGCTGTTCCGGATCAAGGACGCGACGCTGTTCGAGGTTAATGCGCCCGAGTGGCGCGAGCTGTTCGTCAAGGGCGTCGCGCAGTTCCTGCTCGGCTTCGGCGGCGAGGAAGCGCTCGATCCGGGCCGCGCGGCGGAACTCGAAGCCTTCATGGCCCGCGAAGGCGCCGGGATTGGCGGGTTCCTGGGCCGGGCGTTCACCTCAAGGCCCGATATCTCCGGATTTGGCAGTTTGCTGGGGAAGGGCGCCGACGAGCCCGATTACCTTGGCAATGTCAGTACGCAGGCCGAAGTAACGGCAGTATTCAGCGCCAGCGAACAGACCTGGCTGCAAGACCGGCTCGACGCCGACGAGGAACTCGACGAGCTGGAGAAAACGTTGATCGCGTTCATCGACGCCGAAACGGGCGAGACTTTTGTCCCCCGGCCGGTCCGCTGACAGCTTAGACCGTAAAGCTCTCCCCGCAGCCACAGGCGCCCTTGGCGTTGGGGTTGGCGAACACGAAGCCGGCGGTGAAATCGTCCTCGACCCAGTCCATCGTGCTGCCGATCAGGTACAGCACCGATGCAGCATCGATGAAGAACAGCCCGCCCGGGGTTTCGATCTTCTCATCGAAGGCGGCGGCTTCGGTCACATAGTCGACCGAATAGGCCAGCCCCGAGCAACCCCGGCGCGGGGTGCTGAGCTTGACCCCGATCGCGTCGGCGGGGGCTTCGGCCATCAGTTTCGCGATCCGCGCCTCGGCGGCGGGGGTCAGGATCACGGCGGCGGGGCGCTGGCGGGTGGTCGTGGTCATAGCATTCCAAGCTCCAGCCGGGCTTCGTCGCTCATCTTGGCCGGGTCCCACGGCGGATCCCAGACCAGGTTGACTTCGGCATCGCGCACCCCTGGAACCGACCCGACCCGGAGCTCGACCTCGCCGGGCATCGATTCGGCCACCGGGCAATGCGGGGTGGTCAGCGTCATCGTGACGACCACGCCGCTGTCCGCGTCGACATCGACCCCGTAGATCAGCCCGAGGTCGTAGATGTTGACCGGGATCTCGGGATCGAAAATGTCCTTCAGCGCGGCAATCACCGCCTCGTAAAGGTCACCGCCGGGCGCGCCGGGCGCCACGCCTTGCGGCCTTTCCGCAAGAAAGCCTTCGAGGTAGTCGCGCTTGCGCTCGAGCTTGTCGGCCGGGCTTTCGGCCGCCTCGACGCTCGCGCGCGGCGGCGGGGCCACGCTGTCCACTTCCTCGACCGTGAATTTCGGTTCCTGGTTCACCCGAAAATCCTCCTGGTTCTGTCAATTCCGGCCAGCAGCGCGGCCACATCGCTTTGATCCGAATAGAGCCCGAAGCTCGCCCGCGCGGTCGCAGGCACTCCAAGATGCTCCATCAGCGGCTGGGCACAGTGATGCCCGGCCCGGATCGCCACGCCTTCCTCGTCCAATATGGTGCCGAGGTCGTGCGGATGCACCCCGTCCATCGCAAAAGAGACGATCCCGGCGCTTTCTTCCGGCCCGAACAGGGTGATGTCGTTGCGTGCCCGCAGTTCGGCCCGCAGCTGCGCCACCAGCGCCGCCTCGTGCGCGTGGATCGCGGCCAGACCGATCGCCTGGACATAGTCCGCCGCCGCGCCGAACCCGATCGCCTCGACGATCGCCGGGGTCCCGGCCTCGAACCGCTGCGGCGGCGCGGCATAGGTTGTGCCGGCAAAGCTGACCTTGTCGATCATCGCCCCGCCGCCCTGCCATGGCGGCATGGCGTCCAGCAATTCGGCCCGGCCCCACAGCGCGCCGATCCCGGTCGGGCCGTAAAGCTTGTGCGCCGAGAAGGCGTAAAGGTCGCAGCCCAGCGCCGCGACATCGACTGGCAACCGCGCCACCGCCTGGCAGCCGTCGAGCAACAACTTCGCGCCGACCCGGTGCGCCAGTGCGGCGGCCCGGGGCGCGTCGAGCAGCGAGCCGAGCACGTTGGAAACGTGAGCGAACGACACCATCCTGTGTTCAGGCGTGAGCATCGCTTCGGCGGCATCAAGATCGATCCGGCCATCGCTGGTCAGCGGGCAGACATCGATCTGCCAGCCAGCCAGTTGCCACGGCACGATGTTCGAATGGTGCTCCAGCGTAGAGAGCAGCACGCGGCCCTTGTCGGGCCAGGCATGGGCGACGAGGTTGATCGCTTCGGTCGCCCCGCGCGTGAACACCAGTTCTTCGGGCTTGCCCCCGATCAGCGCCGCGACCTTGCCCCGCGCTGCCTCGAACGCCAAAGTCATCTCGGCCGAGCGGGCATAGACCCCGCGATGGACCGTGGCATAGTCAACGCCCAGTGCACGAACAGTTGCATCGATTACCGCCTGCGGCTTCTGCGCGGTCGCCGCACTGTCGAGATAGTGCCAGCCGCCTGCCAGGCCGGGGAACTGCGCTTTGATGCTTTTCAGGCTTCCGCCTGTCCGCGCGATTGTGTCCGTTTCAGGTGGCAGCGCTGCAGCGCCAAGTGCGGAGGAGGAGTTCACAACATGTCCTCCAGCGCCTTGAGTGCGGCGGCCAGCAGCGCTTCTTCGTCGGCTGCGCCGGTGAAGGCCTCGGCCACGAACGCCTGGAGCATCAGCCGCTTGGCCAGTTCGGGCGGCAGGCCGCGCTGAGCCATGTAGAACAGGGCCTGCGCATCGAGTTCGCCAACCGCGCAGCCGTGCGCGCATTTGACGTCGTCGGCGTGGATTTCGAGCTCGGGCTTGGCGTTGGCGGTCGCGGTCCGGTCGAGCAGCATCGCCCGGACCGACTGCGACCCGTCGGTCCCGTCGGCGCCTTTGCGGACCAGCACCTTGCCGAGGTAATTGACCACGGCCTTGTTGCCCGCGACCGAGCGGACCACCTGGCGGCTGACCGCATCGGGGCCGGCGTGAGTCACCTCGCTGACCACTTCGAGGGTCTGGCCGTTGCCGCCCAGTTGCGCCGCGCCGAGCGTGAAGCTGGCCCCCGCACCCAGTTCGGCCCGCACCGCGATCCGGCCATAGGCATCGCCGGCGTTGAGGATCCGCAGATCGAACGAAGCCCCGGCCGCCAGCACGATCGCCAGTTCGCGCACCAGCGGGGCAGAGCCGGAATGGACAATCTGCAGCGCCTTGCTCTCGCCCGCCGAAACGTCAATCCGCTCGACGCTGACCGGCCACAACGGGGCCAGCGCGGCCAGATCCGCATAGCGGAACGCTTCGTCCTTGCGGGTCGGCAGGGCGAGCGCCTGGCTCACGCCGCGACTGCCTCGTAGCCGTGCTCTTCAAGTTCGAGCGCGAGCTCCGGCCCGCCAGTCTTGACGATCCGGCCCCCGGCCAGCACGTGGACGAAGTCGGGCGTCACGTAATCGAGCAGGCGCTGGTAGTGGGTGATCAGCAGCACCGCCTTGTCTGCGCTGCGCATAGTGGCATTGATCCCCTCACCGACCACCCGCAGCGCGTCGATGTCGAGCCCCGAATCGGTCTCGTCGAGCACGGCCAGCTTCGGCCCGAGGATCCCCATCTGGACCATCTCGGCGCGCTTCTTTTCGCCGCCCGAAAAACCCAGGTTGACCGGGCGCTTGAGCATTTCGATGTCCATCTTGAGCAGCGCGGCCTTCTCGCGCGCCAGCTTGAGGAACTCCCCGCCTGACAGCGGCGCCTCGCCCCGCGCGCCGCGCTGGGCGTTGAGGCTTTCGCGCAGGAACTGGACGAACGACACCCCGGGAATCTCGACCGGGTACTGAAAGCCAAGGAACAGCCCGGCGGCAGCGCGTTCATGCGGCTCGAGCGCGAGCAGGTCCTGCCCGGCGAATTGCACCGAACCGCCAGTCACGTCATAGCCGGGCCGTCCGCCCAACACATAGCCCAGCGTCGATTTGCCCGCGCCATTGGGGCCCATGATCGCGTGGACTTCGCCGGCATTGATGGTCAGCGACAGGCCCTTGAGGATCGGCTTGTCAGCAACGGTGGCGTGCAGATTGTCGATTTTCAGCAGGGTCACCGGGTATATCCTTGTCGTTCGGGGCGGCGTTCGGGGCGGGCGCGGCCACGCGCGCGGCGCTCTTCCCAGCGGGCCTTCATTGCGGCGATGATCGCGGAGACCACGGCATCGGGTTCGGCCAGCACCTCGGCGGCGGTGAACCGCAGCACCTGCATGCCGACCGCCTCGAGGCTGCGATCGCGCCGCTGGACCAGTGCCGGATCGCCGCCTTCGTCGATCGACACCGCGACCTTGAGCGGCTGGCAGGCAAAATCGACGATCGCCGAGCCGATTACCTGCTGGCGGGTCAGCTTGTACTTGCCGAGTTCCTGCTGCCCCAGCTTCTCGCCCAGCAAGGCCTGCGCCGGGCTGGGCTCCCGCTTGGCGGCGCGGGCCATCTCGTGGACCCGGTCGAGCCGCGATTCGGCAATGGTCCACCCACGTCCGCGCTTTTCCAGCGCGGGGGCCTCGGTGCGCTCCGAGAGCGGACGGACGGTAAGGGTTTTTTTGGTCATGGGGTTATCCACCAAGCTTCATCACCCCGCACTTGATGCGGGGCTACGGAAAGGAGTCGAGGTGCGGAGATCAAGAAATGAAAGCATCATAGCCGGTAAGAACTCGGTTTGATTTCATCGGATAGGTTGGTGAGCCAATATTCCTGGCCTGCTGCACGATGCTTGGT